>NZ_JBBMEJ010000003.1:0-244285 GCF_040096615.1 Blautia aquisgranensis | reverse complement strand
GGGCCAGCACTGGCCCGCCCCGTTGGTTCACAAATACCGGATCTCCACGTGCATTCCACCTTTTTCATCAGTCTCCAGCACCGCATAGCTTGGTCTGCGTCCTCTTTGCCTCGGAAATGCAAGACTTCCCGGATTCACCAGAAGCACTCCATCCTCTTCTTCAAGCACCGGCACATGGATATGCCCGAAAAATACCGCGTTACAGCCTTTTTCCCGGGCAGCTTCTACCAGCTGGTCAAACTCCATGGACACACCGTAATAGTGTCCATGTGTCACCAGAACTTTGTTTCCCTCGATATCAATTACATCTTCTCTTGGAAGATCCGAAAAAAAATCATTGTTTCCGGATACAATGCTGCAGGGACAGTCAGCAAGAGCTTCTATATAAAATTCCCTTCCTTCCACATCTCCACAATGCACCAGCATATCAAAAGGTGCTTCCCGGTTTACCGCCAACTCAAGATTTTCATCTCTTCCGTGAGTGTCGCTTACGATCAGTACCTTCATACAAGCTCTTCCTTTATTAGACGAAGAGCTTTTCCACGGTGGCTGATCTTGTTTTTCTCTTCCATGGAAAGCTCTGCGGAAGTGCAGCCATACTCCGGAAGATAAAAAATCGGGTCATAACCGAAGCCGTTCTCGCCTTTTTCCTCATAACCGATGCGTCCCTCCATTGCAGCACGTACCGTCTCTCTTCTTCCGTCCGGAAAAGCTGCGGCAATGGCACAGACGAATCTTGCTGTTCTTTTCTCATCCGGCACACCCGCAAGGCGTTCTATCAGATTGGCATTCTTGATATGATAAGAAGTGTCCTCTCCCATATAACGCGCAGAATAAATTCCCGGCTCCTTATTCAGATAATCGATCTCAAGACCGGAATCATCTGCCAGAACAATCTCGCCAGTCATCTTACAGATAGCCTCTGCCTTGATCATGGCATTTTCTTCGAAGGTTTTTCCATTCTCATCAATATCTGCATGGATTCCGGCATCCTTCAGTGAAAGGATCTCAAGCTGTGGATCTGCAAGAATCCTGCGGATCTCTTTCATTTTACCCTCATTTCCTGTGGCAAAAATGATCTTTTTCATTATTTCATACTTCCTTTCTTCGGCGGACGTGGTCCCAGGAACTGATAATAGTAGGTTTTCATCATTCCATTATATATTTTTCGGTTCTTATCCGCCTTTCGTCCGATATCATTCTCGGCCTTATCGTAAGCAGTGATCAGATACATGGACCAGCGATCCAGGTGCTCATAGCTCTCGCCGATCTCCCGGTAAAGTGCCGGAAGATTAGATTTTTCCTCGATTCGCTCACCATAAGGCGGATTTGTTACAATGAAACCAAACGGTTTGGAATGACGAAGCTCACTGACCGGTCGCTGCTGGAAATGGATCAGCTTGTCCACACCTGCCATTTTTGCGTTAGCGCGAGCCGCCTTGATAGCCGCTGCATCAATATCAAAGCCCTGGATATCAGTTTCAATATCAAGGTTTACACGGTCTCTGGCCTCTTCTCTCGCGTCGTCCCAGCATTCCTTCGGAATCAGATGCTCCCAGCTCTCAGCAAGGAAATGACGATTCATTCCAGGTGCCATGTCAGCTGCCATCATCGCCGCCTCAATAGGGAAAGTTCCGCTTCCGCAGAACGGATCTACAAGAATGCGGTCTTTTTTCCAGGGGGTAAGCATCAGAAGTGCGCTGGCTAAAGTCTCCGTGATCGGCGCTTTTACTGTCATCTGACGGTATCCTCTCTTATGAAGGGAAACGCCTGATGTATCGATTCCGATTAGTGCAATATCTTTCATAAAAGCCACGCGGATCGGGAATTCCGGGCCATCCTCCGGGAACCAGGAAATTCCGTAAATTCCCTTGAGACGTTCTACAATAGCTTTTTTCATGATAGACTGGATATCAGACGGACTGAAAAGCTTGCTCTTGATAGAGTTTGCCTTGGCTACCCAGAATTTACCGTTCTTCGGTATGTAGTTCTCCCATGGGAGCGCTTTTGTTTTTTCAAAAAGCTCGTCAAATGTCTCAGCTTTTACTTCGCCTACCTTGAGAAGTACGCGTTCTGTGGTACGGAGGAACATATTGGCATCCGCCACGCCCTGGGCATCTGCCTGAAAAGTTACTCTTCCATCTTCCACCTTTGTTACTTCATATCCGAGATCTATGATCTCGCGTTTCAGTACCGCCTCTGTTCCAAAATGGCAGGGCGCAGTTAATTCCCACAGCTTCATAAAGTAATCTCCCGTACTGTATTTCCTTCAAAATCTTTGATTGTAAAGATTCCGTTTTCATATACCGCATAGGTTGGCGGATTGCCTTCTTTCGGAATGGATACGGAACCCGGGTTCAGAAGGATATAATTTCCCATATTTTCAGCCTTCAGCACATGTGTATGACCATGAATAAGGATATCTCCGTCCATCATCGGCGGAAGGTGATCCTTGTTATAGATGTGTCCATGTGTAGCGTAGAAGGTTTTTCCGTCGAGGGCAAGAATACAGTAGTCTGCCATTACCGGAAATTCCAGGACCATCTGATCCACCTCAGCCTCGCAGTTTCCACGTACTGCATAGATCTGATTCTTTCGCTCATTTAAAAGGCGGATGACTTCCTTTGGTGCATATTCTTTCGGAAGGTCATTTCTCGGTCCATGATAAAGCAGATCTCCCAGAAGCACCAGTCTCTCCGCCTTCTCCTCATCATACGCTTCCAGCATTTTTCGGCAATAATATGCCGAACCGTGTACATCTGACGCAAACATATATTTCATAATCGTGTCTCCTTGTGGTTTGTATATAATTGTAGTATCCTGATTTACTTTCTTTACATTATCATGATTCTGTGTAAAATACAAGATTTCTTATATTTCAGGCATTCGCAATTCGCTTCGCTATCCCACAAGATTTCTTCCTCTGTATGCCGCAAAGCCTCCGATTACAGATCTGGTACGATGACCTTGTCTGGCAAAAATTCTGGCGGCTTTCATGCTGGCTCCTCCCCGGTCACAGTAAAATACGAGAATTTTATCAGGGAGCTTACACTGATTCTGAAATGAACATTCCTCCAGCTCTTTATACGGAATATTTACCGCACTCCGGACATGTCCTTTTCTGTAGGATTCAGGATCCCGGAGATCTATGATCATAGCGTCGCTGCGCTCTACATAATAATCCAGCATCTTGGCAGAGATGGTTTCAATCTGAAACATGGAAAAATCTCCTCTTTTTGGTTTATTATATGGAAATTTCATTTCAGATGTGCTTTGTTCTGCTCTTCCAGTCATCAGAAAACAAGGCAGAAAAAGCCTCTTTCCGACTTTATTCTGCCCTGTCTCTTCGTTCATTTACAGAAACTCTTTGATTATTTTTTCAAATCTGCCATTCCTGTACATTTTTCTTTCTGCTCTTATCCTTTGTTTTTCTGACAGAGTCAATATCTGTCAGACTCTCTGTTTTTTTCTGAATCGTATTCGTCAGATGTTTTATTTCCGTAACTGTTACTGTAGCCATTCTTTGAGCTGTTTCGGGAAGTATTTTTAGAACTGTTCCGGGAGCTGTTCTTGCCGCAGTTTCTGGAATCACTTTCCCCGTAATTTTTTCCTGCATAGTTGGATTCATTTCTGTCTGTTTCATAGTTTTTTGCCATTCTGATTACCTCCTGATGAAGTTGGTTTTGTGGCTTTTAAACGTTTTTTTAAACGGTTCTGCCACTTTTTATTACAGAAGATATTATCCCAAAAAGTTTGGAGATTATTCGCCAAAATCATATTGCTTTTTTTTCCAGTTTATATTATAATCATTCTTGTAAAAAGAATTTACCCTTCAAAAATTTTTTTTTACATAACCCCTTATTTAATTATTTATACTCCCCTCGAAATACCCGGTAGCTCCCCTACCGGGTATTTCTCTATGCAGAAAAACAAGCCGCCAGACCTTTCACTTAGTCTGGCGGCTTGCTCTTTAATTACTCATTGGATTTACATGTACCATACAGTGTTTTACATCTGCGAATTTATTTTCTACGGTGTCATGTACATTCTCCGCAATATCATGGGCATCGTGAAGGGAAATGCTTCCGTCCGCTGCGATCTCGATATCCACATACATCTTGGATCCGAAAAGGCGGGTACGGAGAAGATCTACTCTCCGGACTCCCGGAACCTTGTTGATCTCACGGCGCATACGCTCCTCTGTCTGCTCGTCACAGGAATGATCCACCATCTTATCGATAGCATCTCTGAAAATGTCAATGGCTGCTTTCGCGATCATAACGCAGATCACAATGCTGGCGATCGGATCCAGGATCGGATAACCAAGTCTTGCTCCCAGGATACCGACAAATGCTCCGATGGAAGAAAGTGCATCAGAACGGTGATGCCATGCATCTGCCATCAGTGCTCCGGAATTGATCTTTTTCGCAGCACCTCTTGTATACCAGAACATCCACTCTTTTACTACAATGGAAACTACTGCTGCAACCAGTGCCAGTGTTCCCGGAACGGCGATTGTTCCGCCGGATGTACTTTTTACGATATCGCGGGCACCTGTAACGCCGATACCAAGTCCGGTCACAAGAAGCATGCCTGCAAGAACAATAGAAGAAACGCATTCCATTCTCTCATGTCCGTACTGGTGCTCTTTGTCTGATTTCTTTGCGGAAAGCTTCACTCCCACAATAACAATAAATGTACTTCCTACATCAGATGCAGAATGGATCGCATCTGAGATCATAGCTCCGGAATGTGCCACAATACCGGCGATCAGCTTCAGTGCTGACAGCAAAAGGTTTACGAAAATGCTGACTCCGGATACCTTCATGGCTGTCTGCTGTTCCCATGAGCTTGTTCTTTCTGTGTCTTGTAATGTTTTATTTTCTGTGTGTTCCATAAACAGGACCTCCTTTTTTGATGTTACAGCAGCTGCACATAAATGCTTCACAGCATACTATAATATATTGTCAGGTTCTTCTTATGTCACATACATTTTCCGTGAAAAAACCGGCGGTTCTTTCACTACTCGCTGCAGTGCGATTTTCCGCCGGTGTTCCTTCTTACATATTCAGGTTCTGCCTCAAGCTTCTACCATTCTTCAAGCATTCCCATATTTTTGCAGTAAAAAAGACATACCTGCGAAACATACACTGTCCCGCAGATATGTCTGAAAGCAAAGTCACATTCCATATCCGCTGCCGCTTCCTGCGGCCCGGCCCCATGCCTTCGGACAGCTATTTTCGATTCCGAAAAGCATCGCCTGCTCAGTTTGTACTGTTGATCTCGCATCCTGTTCGAATGTAATGCAGTGCAAAGAGAATTTTTACAGTCTTACGGGTCTCCCGTCCGACTTCTCAGCAAGGATACACCATGAACATTATGTTAGTCAAGCATAAGATTTTTTATTTTACAGATGGATAGTTTGTCAAAAAAACCGGGAGCGGATAAATCCGCTCCCGGTTAAGTCTACGATCTGTATTCAGTTGAAATGGCTGATTATGCCTGAGGACCAGCTGCAACGAGTGCTTTACCAGCCTCATTTCCCTCATATTTAGCGAAGTTCTTAACGAATCTTGCTGCAAGGTCTTTAGCCTTTGTCTCCCACTCTGCTGCATCTGCATATGTGTCACGTGGGTCAAGAATTGCAGGATCTACGCCTGGAAGCTCTGTCGGAACCTCAAAGTTGAAGTATGGGATGTTCTTTGTCGGAGCTTTAAGAATAGATCCGTCAAGGATTGCATCGATGATACCACGAGTATCTTTGATGGAGATACGTTTTCCTGTTCCGTTCCATCCTGTGTTAACGAGGTATGCCTTAGCACCGCTCTTCTCCATTTTCTTAACGAGCTCCTCAGCATATTTTGTCGGGTGAAGCTCAAGGAATGCCTGTCCGAAGCAAGCGGAGAATGTAGGAGTAGGCTCTGTGATTCCACGCTCTGTACCAGCAAGTTTAGCTGTAAATCCGGAAAGGAAGTAGTACTGTGTCTGCTCCGGTGTCAGGATAGATACTGGAGGAAGTACTCCGAATGCGTCAGCGGAAAGGAAGATAACCTCTTTAGCTGCCGGTGCGGAAGATACCGGACGAACGATGTTCTCGATGTGGTTGATCGGGTAAGAAACACGTGTGTTCTCTGTTACGCTCTTATCAGCGAAGTCGATCTTGCCCTCAGCATCAAGTGTTACGTTCTCAAGAAGAGCATTTCTCTTGATTGCGTTGTAGATGTCCGGCTCAGACTCTTTATCAAGGTTGATAACCTTAGCGTAGCATCCACCCTCGAAGTTGAATACTCCGTTGTCATCCCAGCCATGCTCGTCATCACCGATCAGGAGACGCTTAGGATCTGTGGAAAGTGTTGTCTTACCTGTTCCGGAAAGACCGAAGAAGATTGCTGTGTTCTCTCCGTTAAGGTCTGTGTTTGCAGAGCAGTGCATGGAAGCGATGCCCTTAAGCGGCAGATAGTAGTTCATCATGGAGAACATACCTTTCTTCATCTCTCCGCCGTACCATGTATTAACGATAACCTGCTCACGGCTTGTAATGTTGAACATTACAGCTGTCTCAGAGTTAAGTCCTAATTCCTTGTAGTTCTCAACTTTAGCCTTGGATGCGTTGTAAACAACGAAATCCGGCTCAAAGTTCTCAAGCTCCTCAGCTGTCGGCTGAATGAACATGTTTGTTACGAAGTGTGCCTGCCATGCAACCTCAACGATGAAACGGATAGCCATACGTGTGTCTTTGTTTGCTCCGCAGAATGCATCTACTACGAAAAGTCTCTTGTTGGAAAGCTCTTTCTTAGCAAGATCTTTAACTGCATCCCAAGCTTCCTGAGTTGCAGGATGGTTGTCGTTCTTGTACTCATCGGATGTCCACCAAACTGTGTCCTTAGAGTTCTCATCCATAACGATATATTTATCTTTAGGAGAACGTCCTGTGTAGATACCTGTCATTACATTGACAGCACCAAGCTCGCTGACCTTACCAACCTCAAAGCCCTCAAGCTCTGTTTTAGTCTCCTCCTCGAATAATGTGTCATAAGAAGGATTGTACACGATCTCAGTTGTTCCGGTAATACCATACTTTGTTAAATCGATTTTTGCCATCTTAACATTTACCTCTCTTCTTTAATAGTAATTATGATAGCCACCTACTATTGCAGGTTCTCGTCATCCTGCCAAAGGAATTGGTCATTCCAACTTCCCTATCCACAATTATACATAAATTGTACGTAAAAGCAACCAAAAAAATTCATTTTCCGCAAAAAAATGATAAATCTTTAACAGTGGCGTTTTGGTACTGTCAGATTTTGCTCCATCTATACTTGACTTTTTCAGAATAATGGCTACAATATATCTGATTATAGTTATTATATATATTTATAATAGCAACTATATGATTTTAATATATAGAAAGAAGTGATTTCTATGTCAGATATTCTGATCAAACGTAATCATATGGAAATCCCTTGGCACAACTACGTAAGTACCAGGAACAGCCAGCCCATCACCGAGGCCTCTCTTTCCGAAAAAGCTTCCCTGATCGGCCGTACAGGCATGATGCTTCTCTCCTGCGGAACCGGTGCCTGGCGGGTACGGAGTTCCATGAATACATTGTCAGAAGCACTTGGCATCACCTGCTCCGCAGATATCGGACTGATGTCCATAAGTTACACCTGCTTTGACGGTGAGAGCAGTTTTTCCCATGCACTTAGTCTGACTACCACCGGCGTAAATACTTCCAGGCTGAACAGGCTGGAACATTTTGTCAGTGATTTTCCTGCGGAAGGTATCCATATGAGCGGTGAAGCACTGCACAGTCAGTTAGATGAAATCGAGCGGATCCACGGGCTTTATTCCCCTGCAGCCCTGGGACTGGCTTCTGCACTGGCCTGTGGCGCATTTACTTTTCTTCTGGGCGGTGGCCCGCTGGAAATGATTCTGGCTTTTGCAGGCGCGGGCATCGGAAACGCCATCCGCTGCAAGCTTGGCAAGCATCATTTTACTCTTTTTATGTGCATTGCTCTTTCCGTTTCTTCTGCCTGCCTTGTATATGCAGGCTTCCTGAAGCTTGCGGAGCTTCTGTTCCACATTTCCGTCCAGCATGAGGCCGGATACATCTGTTCCATGCTGTTTATCATTCCGGGCTTTCCGTTTATCACAAGCGGGATCGACCTTGCCAAACTGGATATGCGTTCCGGGCTGGAACGACTGGCCTACGCCATTATTGTTGTAATGGTGGCTGCTGTCTCTGCCTGGCTGATGGCACTGCTCCTTCATCTGAAGCCTGTGGATTTTCTGCCTCTGGAGCTTTCGGCAGCACAGAGGATCCTGTTCCGGCTTCTGGCAAGCTTCTGCGGGGTATTCGGCTTTTCGGTCATGTTCAACAGCCCTGTCCCGCTTGCCGCAGCTGCCGCCTTCATCGGCGCACTGTCCAACACTTTGCGTCTGGAGCTTGTTGATCTTGCCGGTTTCCCACCTGCTGCCGCGGCTTTTTTCGGAGCACTGACAGCCGGACTTCTGGCCTCCCTCATCAAAACAAAAGTGGGATATCCCAGGATTTCCATTACCGTACCATCCATTGTGATCATGGTTCCCGGGCTTTATCTCTACCGGGCGATCTACAATCTGGGGATCATGTCCCTGAATGTTTCCGCCTCCTGGTTTGCAGCTGCGATTCTGATCATCGTTGCTCTTCCCCTGGGTCTTATTTTCGCCAGGATCCTTACGGACAAAATGTTCCGCTACTGCACCTGATGGGCATACAAAAAGGACTGCTTTCTGTAGCTTCCGGTCATCAACTATCCTTCTGATAACCGGAGCAATACAAAAGCAGTCCTTTTTTGTACACTCTATTTCATTACGATCTCATCAGCGATCCCGATCATTTTTTCCAGGCGATCCGCAAATTTATGGATGGGGAGAAAAACGCCCAGTCCGTCATAACGTTTTCCACCATCCTCCACAGAATCCTGCCCATAATACACAAAAGCTCTTGGAAGCTTCTTCTGAATTGCCATCATGATATCCCATACAGCCGCATAGGCCTGTGCCTCCGTTTCTTTTTCCTTTACGCTGTCCGGAAGCTCATACACCAGCAACACACCGATATGTTCGCCCATTTTGTACTCTTCTACTTCCATGGTAGCTTCATCATAGGCATGTCGCTTCCGGTAGCCATACGCCAGATACATCTTTACACCAGGTTTCTCCCTGTATATCCTGCGGAACCGGTCGTAATCCCTGTCACTTACATGAATTCCCTTTTCCCGCAGAAAATTTCCTTTTTCATCTGTGAGAAACACCGGATTCTCCTGTCCATCTGCATTGAACCTGAACGGTGCCAGAAAAGAATTTCGCAGAAGATCAAACATACTGTTCTGGCAGATCGCCATAAGGAGAGCTGTCAGATCACGGTTTTTATATGCGTCCAGCAATGCATAGGCGAATTTTTCCGGAGGAAGATATCCGCATTCTATGTCTGTATCCGCATCCATGGATTCATAGAAGGTCTCCGTCAGCCGTCTGCACGCCTCCGGATCCTTCAGGATCTTTTCAAATAAAAGCTCCGCCTTTTCCTCTCTTGGAAATAATGTGCTGTTTTCCACAATTCCTCACCCTTTCTAATCTCTATGTTTACTGGAAAACATCAGAATAAAGCTGAGCAGAAGCAAAACATCCGATACCCAGATTGCCGGGATCCCCAGCCTCATGGACAGATTTCCTCCGCCACCGGCTCCAATGGCAAAAAAGAAAATTATTCCGAAATAATAAAGAGCCTGCTTCAGCTGTTCCGGACGTTTTTCACGACAATACACGGACAACGCCGCCGTGCCGCTTCGTAAATTTCCGATGCACATAGTGCTTGCATAGGAATAACCGCCCACCTTCCGGAAGGTCTGTACCTGCATGGCGCAGGAAAAGGATACCAGTACGGTTGCCAGCATATCCAATTCTCCCGGCATAAATCCCACAACAAAAAGGATCAGGATCTCGATCAGCAGGATCATCTGCCTCCAGTGAAGTTTTTTTGCATATTTAAAGGTACTCTGGATCCGCTCCGCCGCTACAACACCAATGGCAAAGGCTAAAACAGGGAACAGGTACCTTAAGCCCTCTCCCCACTGTCCTGTCATAAAATTTTGGCTCATCAGAACCACGTTGCCTGTCTGGGCGTTGGAAAACACCTCATCTCTTGTAAAGTATGTGTAGGCATCCTGAAATCCGCCGGACATTGCCAGAAATACACTTGTGATAAAAGCTTCTGACATCTGCCGGTCCGCATTTTGCAGCTTTCCGCCTCCTGAAACCACTCTAAATCACTCCTGTCATTGATTTTTTTCCTCGGGTGTATTATAGTTTGCTCAGAAGCAAATGTAAAAAGTATTATTAATATCGTAAACATATTAAAATCATATCACAGGATGGAGACAATACATGATCACTTACGACTACTACCGGATCTTTTATTATGTAGCCCAGTATAAGAGCTTTACCAAGGCAGCAAGAGCTCTTCACAACAACCAGCCAAATATCACCCGCTGTATGAACAACCTGGAGCAGGAGCTGAAATGTACGCTCTTTCTCCGATCCAACAAGGGAATCGCACTTACACCGGAAGGCCGCCAGCTTTATGAACACGTTGCCCTGGCTTTTGAGCAGCTGTCCATCGGCGAGGAGGAAATCCGCCAGAACGGAGAGCTGGAACATGGTCTGGTTTCCATCGGCGCCAGCGAAAATGCCCTGCGTCTGATCCTTCTGGAAAAGTTGGAGCTGTTCCGCGAGCAATATCCCCATGTTCGCCTGCGCCTCTTTAACCATTCTACTCCTCAGGCAGTACAGGCACTGAAAAATTATGCGGTGGATTTCGCTATTGTCACCACTCCGATCTCCATCCGCAAGCCTTTACAGAAAAAAAGTCTCCTGCGTTACCGGGAGATCCTTGTATGCGGAAGCAAATATAAGGATCTGACCACTGCCCCTATCAGCATCCATGAGCTTCAGGATCTGCCCTTTGTAGGTCTTGCGGAAGGGACCAGCACCAGAGAAATGTATATGAATTACTTTATGGAAAACCGTGTTTCTTTTCATCCTGACATCGAGGCAGCAACTACAGACCAGGTCCTTCCCATGATCGTCCACAATCTGGGAATCGGCTTTTACCCCGAGCCCCTTGCCCGGGAAGTGATCAATGACGGGAAGATTTTTGCCCTTCAGCTTAAGGAGCCGCTCCCCCAGAGGGAGGTCTGCCTAGTCACAAACAGCAGTACTACCATGAGTACTGCTGTCAAAAAAGCCATTGAATTTATTGTGTAAATCTCTGAGACTGATCAGCCATTTATGCTTATTGTTCCACTGTCCTCTCAATATGCATGGCAAGATAACCAATTTCAATAGGATCCAGCTCTTTACCCAGGCTTTTGCCCAGGCTCTTACATACATCCTCCGCGATCCTGTAGGATTCCGGATATTTTTCTTCTATATATTCATTCATATCCAGCTTCAGTGTCTCCCCTGTGGAGACACGGGCTACCATATATTTGATATGGTTCATCATACGGTTGTAGGACAGGGAGATCACATCGATCTTTCTTCCTGTGGCCATCTCGATCATGGCGATGCATTCCCGTACCGTTCTTGCTGTCTGCATGGCAACAGACACCTTTTCATCTCCAAGTGCTGAGTGAATATGAAGTGCCACATATCCCACCTCATGCTCGTCGATCTCAATATCCATCCGCTCCTTCAGGATCTTCTTCAATCTCTCCGCCACCTTGAATTCGCTGTAAAAAAGCACCTTGATATCATCAGTCAGAGGATTGCTGATCTGCTCATGATTCCGGATACGTCCCACTGCAAAGGAAATATGATCAGCAAGGGGAAACAGGATCCTTCTGTCTATGGTATCCCCAAAGGTCTTCTCAGCTTCTCTCAATATCTCATCTGCAATCTCCAGAAATTCCGGTGCTACGCTCTTTGCCAGTTCTTTTGCTGAGCCACGTTCTGTCTCCTGAGCCAGCCTGTAAATAGTACAGTCTGCCGGAGCCTCAAAACGCTGGCTGACCTTCTTTCCAAATCCCACACCTTTTCCCAGAAGTACATATTCCTGGTTTTCTTCCATATTTATGGCAATGATGCCGTTATTGTTCAATACCTTGCTCACTCTGTACATCTTTTTCCCCACCATTTTTATATATCCTGCTGCTTTTCCACATTCCACCACTGTCTGCCCCGGATTTTCAGTCGACATTTTTGTCTGCAGCTGTTGATTTTCTTTATCGTAACAGAATCTTTCTTTTGTGTAAAGCCCTTCTGACAGACAGTTATTTTCTTTGCCACAGGAAAAGCGCGCCCGGGCATTAGGCGCGCTTTTCACAAAACCAATCTTCTATATTATTGCTGAAAAATTTCCTATTCTTCCACAGTCTCTACTGCGAACAGAGGCTCTCCTGCCTTGATCTCTCCATTGGCAAGAAGGCGTACTCTCTGATTATCCTCGATCTCTGTGCAAAGGATCGGAGAACATAAGGACGGAGCGTTTTCTGTAAGATACGGGATGTCAATCTTCATCAACGGCTCGCCTTTTTTTACATGCTGTCCCTGCTCTACCAGGATCTCAAAGCCTTTTCCTTCCAGCTTTACAGTGTCAATGCCGATATGGAGGAGCATAGGAAGATCTGTATCTGTCTGGAATCCGATGGCATGCTTTGTGTCAAAAATAAACTCTACCTCGCCGTCTTCCGGAGCACAGATCACCGGGTCCTTCGGTGTGACTACAGCACCCTCTCCCATCATTCCTTCCGCAAAGCCTTCATCCGGCGCTGTGGAAAGGTCTGCAGCGATACCGGTTACCGGGCTGTACACAATAGCTGTCTTAAGAACTTTTTTCTCCGGCTGTGCAGCTGCTTCGGATGTATTCTGCGCTGCGTTCTCTGTGGATACGGAAGCTGTGTCTGCCTCACCGGCAGCTTTGTCTGCACCTTCGAAGTATTCATCCGGTGCTGTTTCCAGATAATCCTCAAGCTTTGACTTGATGACTGTTACCTGTGGTCCGTAGATGATCTGAACACCCTGGCCTTTTTTCACGATTCCTCTGGAACCTGTTGTTTTCAGAATATCGTCGTTGACTCTTGCAGCATCATGAACGGTGATACGAAGTCTTGTTGCACAGCAGTCCACATCACTGATGTTTTTCTTTCCTCCAAGGCCGGCTGTGATGGCTTCACTTACCGGGTCTGTGGATGTACTTCCTGCTGCTTCACCGGCTTTTCCGGCTTCTTTTCTTGCGTTTACATCTGCTTTTGTATAAAGCTTTGTTTCTGTGTCGTCATCCTCACGTCCCGGAGTCTTGAAGTTGAACTTTTTGATCAGGAAGGTGAAGATCACATAGTAGAGAATAAAGTAAATGATACCTACCGGGATAATCCTGAACCAGCTTGTCTTTGCATTTCCCTGAAGGATTCCGAACAGGAACAGATCAAGGAAACCTCCGGAGAAGGTAAGTCCTACTGCAATATTCAACATATGTGCGATCATATAAGCCGCACCTGCAAGAACAACCTGTACCGCAAACAATGCAGGAGCTACAAACAGGAAGGAGAACTCCAGTGGCTCTGTGATTCCTGTAAGCATACATGCAAGAGCTGCGGAAAGAAGAAGTCCGCCTGCTGCTTTTTTCTTCTCAGGCTTTGCACAGCGGTACATGGCAAGAGCTGCTCCCGGAAGACCGAAGATCATGAAAATGAACTCTCCGGAAAAATATCTTGTTGCATCTGCACTGAAATGTGCCACATGAGCGGAATCTGCCAGCTGGGCGAAGAAGATGTTCTGTCCGCCCTGTACCATCTGGCCTGCAACCTCCATGGTTCCGCCAACTGCAGTCTGCCAGAATGGCATATAAAATACGTGATGAAGTCCGAATGGGATCAGGGCACGTTTAATAATACCAAAGATCAGAGTTCCGATATAACCGCTGCCTGTTACAAGACCGCCCAGAGCATAGATACCGTTCTGGACTACCGGCCATACGAAATACATCAGAATTCCCACAAACATATATACGATCGTGGAAATGATCGGCACAAATCTGGAACCGCCGAAGAAAGAAAGTGCATTTGGAAGCACGATCTTATGGAAGCGGTTATGAAGAGCTGCCACACCAAGTCCGACAATGATACCGCCGAACACACCCATCTGCAGGGACTGGATACCGCAGACAGAAGTTACCGTACCTTCCAGAACGCCTTTTGCAAGCTGTCCGTCAGCTGTGATCTTGCCGTTTACAACAAGCATACCATTGATCGCTACGTTCATAACGAAATACGCGATCAGTGCGGAAAGAGCTGCAACCTCTTTCTCTTTTTTTGCCATACCAATGGCTACACCCACTGCAAAGATCAGGGGCAGGTTATCAAATACCGCGCTTCCTACTTTGTTCATAATGACCAGAAGAGCATTTAAAATGGTACCCTCTCCCAGAATTCCCTGAAGTCCGTAGGTTGCGATGGTTGTCTCATTTGTGAAAGAACTGCCGAATCCAAGAAGCAGGCCTGCCACAGGGAGAATTGCAATGGGAAGCATAAAGGATCGTCCCACACGCTGCAAAACTCCGAAAATCTTGTCTTTCATGTTTTTCTCTCCTTTTCCTCTGACGTTTCGGGAGAGCATGTCTTTCCAAGTGGGCAACAAAAAAAGACACCAACCCCCATAAACGTCAAATAAAAATAATAACATTTATGACTGGTTAATGCCTGCTTATCAGTTACACACCAAATCTGAAATACACTATACGAGGTTTATTCGGATATGTCAAGGTGAAAATTAAATTTTTATGTTAGTTTTAGCGAACTGCGTATTTTCCTTACCTTGACTTTCTTTTCTGTTATGTTAAGATGAAGATACTGTGTCAGTGTCAGAGCTTTCTCTGTTACTAATAATGCACTACATATTTCAAAAAACGGAGGTACTTTTTCCGATGAATACACTTAAGAAATTCATCCGCTACTACGGCCCGTACAAAGCGGTCTTTTTTATTGACCTGATCTGTGCGGCTATCATCAGTCTGGTGGATCTTGCCTATCCCCAGATCCTTCGTACTATGACAAAAACACTCTTCACAGAGGATAAAAGTATCATTCTTCATGCTCTCCCTGTGATCGCACTTTCTCTTTTTGTTATGTACATTGTTCAGAGTCTCTGCAAATATTATGTAACCTATCAGGGACATATGATGGGTGCTCAGATGGAGCGTGATATGCGCCGGGAGCTTTTTGACCATTACCAGGAATTGTCTTTTTCCTATTACAGTAAGAACAATTCCGGTCAGATGATGAGCAAGCTGGTCAGTGATCTTTTTGATATTTCCGAGTTTGCACATCATGGCCCCGAAAATCTTTTTATCTCCCTGGTAAAAATTATCGGTGCTTTTATCTTCCTGTTCTTTATCAATAAGAAGCTGGCACTTCCACTGATCATCCTGGTGATCGTAATGTTTATTTTTTCTTTCCGCCAGAACGCAAAAATGCAGGAAACCTTCATGGAAAACCGTCGGAAGATCGGGGATGTGAATGCAAGTCTGCAGGATACACTTTCCGGTATCCGTGTGGTGCAGTCTTTTGCCAATGAGGACATTGAGCGCGCCAAGTTCAAAAAAAGCAACGAAGCTTTTCTTGTTTCTAAAAGAGACAATTATCACTGCATGGGTGGCTTCATGAGCTCCAATCTTTTTTTCCAGGGTATGATGTATCTGGTAACACTGGTCTACGGCGGTTATCTGATCGCCCAGGGCGAGATGCAGACTGCTGACCTTGCCATGTATGCGCTGTACATCGGAATCTTTATCAGTCCGATCCAGATTCTGGTGGAACTTGTGGAGATGATGCAGAAAGGTCTTTCCGGCTTCCGACGTTTCCTGGATGTAATGGAAACGGAATCCGAGATCAAGGATTCTCCGGATGCTGTGGAACTTACTGATGTGAAAGGTCATGTCCGTTATGATCATGTTTTCTTCCATTACAGTGATGATGAAACTACAGTGCTTTCCGATATCTCCATCGATATCCCTGCCGGAAAATCCATCGCACTGGTTGGACCTTCCGGAAGCGGAAAAACCACGATCTGCTCTCTTCTGCCCAGATTTTATGATGTAACGGAAGGTGCCGTCACCATCGATGGAAAAGATATCCGGAACCTGACCTTAAAAAGTCTCCGAAGCCAGATCGGTATGGTACAGCAGGATGTCTATCTTTTTGACGGAACCATCAAGGATAATATTGCCTACGGAAAACCAAATGCCACAGATGAAGAAATCATCAAGGCCGCAAAATGTGCAAGCATCCACGATTTCATCATGGAGCTGCCTGACGGCTACGACACTTATGTGGGAGAACGCGGAACCCGCCTCTCCGGCGGCCAGAAACAGCGAATCTCCATTGCCAGAGTTTTCCTCAAAAATCCGCCAATCCTGATCCTTGACGAAGCCACCAGCGCCCTGGACAACGAAAGCGAACGCTGGATCCAGAAGAGCCTGGAAGAGCTCTCTAAGAACCGTACCACGATCACGATCGCTCACCGCCTGTCCACGATCCGGGATGCAGACGAGATCATTGTGATCACTGAGGATGGTATCGCGGAGCGCGGTACGCATGCACAGTTGCTGGAAAAAGGTGGATTGTATTCTGCATATTACAATATGTAAAAAACTGCTGCAAACGCTGTGTCTGAATTATAGCACAGAGTCTGCGGCAGTTTTTTGTAATGAACTTTGTGAATATTTCTTCTGTATTATAATTACAGCAGATAAACCGGAAGCTCGTCTTTCAGTCCTACCGGCTGATTTTTGTCTGCTTCTTCTTTCTTTGGCGTATGAAATACTGCCTGAAGCTCGTCGGCGTTTCCTCCGCTGATAACATTCTGGGCAACGGTTCCTGTGCTTTCAGCTGCTGCTGTTTTCTTTGCAGCTGTTTTTCTTGTGGTAGTCTTTCTTGTAGTGGTCTTCTTCGCTGTAGTCTTCGTTGCTGCAGCTTTCTTTGCCGGAGCCTTTGCAGTTGTCTTCTTTGCAGAAGTCTTCGCTGCAGTCTTCTTCTCTGCCGGAGCTTTCTCTGTGGCCGGCTCTGCCTTTACTTCTGCCGGTTTCACAGCTACTTTCACCTCTGTAACTTTCTCTGCTGTCTTCTCTGCATTCACTGCTCTCTGGATACTTGCTTTACCTACTGACACGATTCATTACCTCCTCTGCCAATGCTTTGTACTCTTTTGCGCTACGGCTGCTCTTCTTAAATTCCACAACCGGCTCGCTGCTGTCCTGTGACCATTCAATAGAACTGTCCACACGGATAAAAGACTCAAACAGATAGATACCCTCCATCTCCTTCAAAGTCTCCATCGTCTGTTTAAAATAATTCTTCCGGGCATCCGCCTTCGTCACCACGATTCCAAGAACCTGAAGCGCCGGAGCGATCTCACGGACCTCATTGAGGAAATCAAACATATTCGCAAGACCAAACATCCCCCAGGGACTCGCCTCCACCGGAACCAGAACAAAATCCGAAGCACACAAAATATTCATCACCCAGCCACCAAGAGTCGGCGGCGCATCGATCAGAATAAAATCATAAACCCCGGAATCCTTCACCTTCTGCAGGCACTTACGAAGGATAAACTCCCTCTGCCACTTCGTAAAAAGCTCATACTCCACAGAACTCATCAAAGTAGAAGACGGAACCAGATCCAGATTCTCATACTTCGTATGCACGATAAAATCCGTCAGATCCGACTGATGACCGATCGCATAATAAAGATTCTTCTCACTGGCAGCCATCTTAAGAACCTCTTCCTCATCAAAAAAGGAAAGCGAAAGATTCAGCTGCATATCACCATCCACAAGAAGCACCCTCTTACCCATCCCGGCAAGAGCCGCCCCCACATTAGAACAGCTCGTAGACTTCCCGCTGCCGCCCTTATTATTCGCAAAACAAATCGTCACCGTATTCCCCATCGCAGCCTCCCGAAACAAAAATTGTTACTGTCCACTCCGAATACACTTCACAGAATGCCACCAATGAACAGCAACCACAACTTCAATAACTACCACCCATTATAATATAACCCCACCCCAAAAACAAGCAAAACCCCCACAAAACCAAGAAACTCGACAAAAAAATCTCACACAAACCAACAGCAAACCATCTCAACATCCACAAACCAACAGCACAACACCTCACCACACACTACAAGCCGACAGCGCAGCGCCTCGGCTCACCACCCCTCCGTCAGGCAAACGCAAACTCAGCCCTTGCAGCCATCCAGCGCAGCGCCCGATGGCCCACCACACTTTCGTCAGAATTTCCGCAGGCGCTTTGCCCGAAGGGCAACAGCCCGTCACCCCATCCCTTCCACGCCCAAAGCACAGCCCGGGAGGACAGTGTGTTTCTCCGCAGCCTTTGCAGGAGTCCCTGACAGTACTTAGGCCCCGGGGATTTGCGTTATTCTCAAAATTCCGGCTGTCTGAGCGGCCAAGCCGCGAGTTCCGGAATTTTGAGAATGGTTTTAGCAAATCACCGGGGCCTTAGTACTATCGGGGCTCCGAAACAGCAAGGAAAACACACTGCCCTCCCGGGCGTCCCTTTTCACGTCCCACTCTCACTTACTTAACAATAAAAGACTTCCTCTTACTAACAACATCAAAGATAACCGCTGCCAGCAGAACCATACCCTTAACAACCTTCTGAATATTCTGGTCAATACCCATAATACTCATACCAAGGTTCAGAACACCCATCAGCAGCGCACCAATGATAACACCAGGAACAGTACCAGTACCACCATAAGCAGAAGCACCACCGATAAAGCAGGCACCGATCGCATCCATCTCAAAGTTCGTACCAGCCTGCGGGTTAGACGAATTCAGTCTCGCCATAGTAACCATACCTGCAATAGCAGCCAGAAGACCCATATTCAGGTAAGCCAGGAAATAAACTTTATTGGTATCAATACCAGAAAGCTTTGTAGCCTTCTCATTACCACCAACTGCATAGAAATAACGACCAGTAGTAGTCTTGGAAGCAATATAAGTATAAATAGCAATGATCACAGCAACCCAGAGAAGAGAATTCGGAATACCCTTATACTGAGCAAGTCTGAACATAAACGCCAGAACAACAACACAGATCAGAACCATCTTCACTGCAACACCACCAAAAGCCTCAACACTATATCCCTTTTTCGCACGATCCGCACGATTCTTCATAACAACAACAACATAAACGATGCACACAATAATACCAACAACAAAACAGGTTCTGTTAAAACCTTCACCGCCGCCAAGGAAATCCGGGATATAATTATTGAACAGAGCCAGATAACCATCAGGCATCGGAGCCAGTGTCTGGCCTTCCAGAACAACATTGGAAAGACCACGGAAAGCAAGCATACCAGCCAGAGTAACGATAAACGGAGGAATTCTTACATAAGCGATCCAGAATCCCTGCCATGCACCGATCGCAATACCAACAAGAAGCATTACGATCATGGTAAGATACGGATTCATGCTGTTAAGAACCATCATCTTACCACCGACAGCAGCAACAAAACAAACAACCGAACCAACAGACAGGTCGATGTTACCACCGGTCAGGATACAGAACAACATACCAGTTGCAAGAATAAATACATACGCATTCTGCGCTACCAGGTTATTCACGTTCTGCGGAAGAAGCATAACACCCTTCGTGTTCACAGAAAACATGATCACAACAAATACCAGGACGATGACCATGGTATATTTCTTTAATATTTCTGAAAAACTAATCTTTTTCTCCATCTTCTTACTCTCCTTTACCTGACTTCACGATCTTGGACATGATCAGCTCGGAGGTAGCCTCCTTGCCACTCACCTCACCTACAAATCTGCCCTCGTTCATGATATAAATTCTGTCTGACATTCCAAGAACTTCCGGAAGCTCCGAAGAGATCATGATCACAGATTTTCCGGCTGCGACCAGGTCGTTGATGATACAGTAGATCTCGTATTTTGCACCTACATCGATACCTCTTGTAGGCTCATCCAGGATCAGAATATCCGGTTCTGCAAACATCCACTTCGCAAGAAGAACCTTCTGCTGGTTACCACCACTTAAGTTACCTACATTCTGCTCAACAGTCGGACATTTTGTTTTCAGCTTCTTCCGGTATTCCTCAGCAACCGCATACTCTTTATCTGTGTCGATCACTTTTCCGTTGCTGATACCGGACATATTTGCAAGAGTCGTGTTCATCTTGATGGACTTGGAAAGGATCAGTCCGTTTCCCTTTCGGTCCTCAGTAACATAGGCAAGCTTGTTGTCGATGGCCTCCTGAACCGTGTTCAGCTTTACTTCTTTTCCGTTCATAAAAATCTGTCCGGAGATCTTTGTTCCATAGCTCTTGCCAAAAATACTCATAGCCAGTTCGGTTCGTCCGGCACCCATAAGACCTGAGATACCAACAACCTCACCTTTATGTACCTTGAAGGATACGTTGTTTACCACCTTACGCTCTGTGTACAGCGGATGATAAACATTCCAGTTCTTAACCTCCATGGAAACATCCCCGATCTTCACATCCGGGCGTTTCGGGAAACGGTCTGTCATCTCACGTCCGACCATTCCCTGAATAATCCTCTGCTCAGAGAAATCATCTTTCTTTTTATCCAGAGTCTCGATCGTGGAACCGTCACGGATAACCGTGATCTTATCTGCCACATAGGAGATCTCATTTAATTTATGGGAAATGATGATAGACGTCATTCCCTGCTTCTTAAATTTCAGAAGAAGATCCAGAAGAGCCTTGGAATCATCTTCGTTCAGTGATGCAGTAGGCTCATCCAGAATCAGAAGCTTTGCATTTTTCGCAAGAGCCTTCGCGATCTCAACCAGCTGCTGCTTACCAACACCAATATCCTTGATCAAAGTTCTGGAGGATTCCTCCAGCCCCACTATTTTCAAATATTTATCCGCTTCTCCATAGGTTTCGTTCCAGTTGATGGAAAAGCTTTTTCCTCTTTCATTACCCAGGTACATGTTTTCGCCGATGGTCATATACGGGATCAGCGCAAGCTCCTGATGAATGATAACAATACCTTTCTGTTCACTGTCCTTTATGGTGTTAAATTTACAGATCTCACCATTATAAATAATATTTCCCTCGTATGAACCGTAGGGATAAATACCACTTAATACATTCATTAATGTAGATTTACCGGCACCGTTCTCCCCTACAAGTGCGTGAATCTCGCCTTCCTCGACCTGGAGATTAACGTTGTCCAGCGCTTTTACACCGGGGAAAGTTTTGGTGATATTTTTCATTTCCAGAAGTATCTTAGCCAATTTAAATTTCCCTCCCTTTCCACTGTTTATGCAGGCGGGCATAGATCCCACCTGCATTTAAAATTTATTTTATTTATTTGATCTGATCCTCTGTGTAGTATCCGGAATCGATAAGGATCTCTTTGTAGTTGTCTGTTGTAACTACAACCGGATCGCAAAGGTATGTCGGGATCACGCCTGTACCATTGTCATAGGACTTAGTATCATTAACTTCCGGCTCCTCACCTTTCATGATGGAGTCAACCATTTTTACTACTGCAGATGCAAGAGCTCTTGTATCTTTGAATACGGACATTGCCTGTTTTCCTGCTACAAGGTTCTTAACGTTCGGTGTATCACAGTCCTGACCAGTGATGATCGGATACTCGCCTGTGTAGGACGCTGCCAGTGCATTCTCAACACCAAGTGCTGTAGAGTCGTTGGAGCAGAGAACTGCGTCAAGGTTTGTTCCGTCAGAGTAATTACCTGCGATGATGGTATCCATTCTGTCCTGAGCTTTTGCGCTGTCCCAGTTCGCTGTAGCAACCTGCTCAAACTCTGTCTGACCGGATTTTACTACAAGTTTTCCGTCATCGATGTATTTCTGAAGAACATCCATTGCACCGCCGAAGAAGAAGTTACAGTTGTTATCACCAGGATCACCTGTGAACAGCTCGATGTTGAACGGTCCGTCTGCATTATCCAGATCCAGTGCATCTACCAGATATTCGCCCTGTTTCTGACCTACTTTGTAGTTATCAAATGTTGCATAATAGGAAACTGCATCAGAATTCATAAGAAGACGGTCATAGGAGATAACCGGAATTCCTTTTTCCTTTGCCTGTTTCAGTGGCTCGCCAAGGCTGCTTCCATCGATGGATGCAACAACCAGAAGATCACATCCGTTTGCAACCTGGTTCTCAAGCTGTGAAACCTGTGTGCTTACATCGTTGGATGCGTACTGAAGATCAACCTCATATCCGGCTGCCTCAAGCTCTTTCTTCATGTTCTCGCCATCCTGGTTCCATCTCTGGAGATCCTTGGTCGGCATGGTAACACCGATCACTTTTTTGTCTGCTGCCTGTGCTGTTGCTGCAGGAACTACTACCATACCAGCTACCATTGACGCGCAAAGAATTGCAGATACCATCTTTCTTTTCATTATAAAACCCTCCGTTTCATTTTTTGGAATCACGTTTCCTTTGATGATGTTACTATAGCACAGCTCTATCTGGACATAGTTGGCAAAGACAAAGACATTTTTTTGCAAAAGAAAAATGCCCTGCATGAAGCAAGACATTTTTGTGCCAAAAATCTGCTATTGATTTTTGTCATAATATTGTATTATTGTGCATAGCTTTCTGAATTGTCATAATCTGTATCATAATCGGTATTCAGATACACCTCATCCCTTCTGTGGAAGCCTCCGTCGATGATCACCTCGTCAATATTGTCCCTGGTAACTGCTACCGGCGCGAGAATCTTGGCCGGAACCTCATAGCTTCCGTCATTCATGGTGTCTGTCACATCAGAGGGAACCTTTCCCTCCTGTGCCATCTTTACTGCATATTCCGCTGCTTGGCGGGCCAGATCCTCGATGGATTTGAACGCAGTCATATACTGAGTTCCCTCCACAATACGCTGACAGGCCGCCAGGTCACCATCCTGCCCCACCACGATCACTTTTCCTGCAAGCTGATTCTCGGCAAGGACCTGGATCACCTGACTTGCAATATCGTCGTTTCCGCACATGATTCCCTTCACATCCGGATATTTTTCCAGGGCTTCCTCAACGAAATCCACCGCAAGCTCTGCAGTCCAGCCCTCACAGTTGGCTTCATATACCACCTGCAGATTTCCGCCCTTTAATGTATCTTCAAAGCCTTCTTTTACCATTGCAACATTATTATCTGTGGCAGAGCCCTGGATCATGAATATCTTTCCACCGTCCGGAATTGCTTCCAGCATGGACTGTGCCATGATCTCACCAACCTTACGGTTATCAAAGGATATGTACATATCCGTATCTGCATCCTGAACCATCCGGTCATAGGAGATCACCCGAATTCCCGCACTGTGGGCACGCTCCACCGCATCCGAAAGTGCCCCACAGTCCCTGGCTATAATTACGATCACATCCATATGCTTCTTGATAAAGTAGTCGATCTGACTGATCTGCTCCTTTGCATCAGCGCCTGCATCCTGCACATTCACCTCTGCCCCCAGTTCTCTGGCTGTTGCCACAAAAACATCCCTGTCACGGATCCAGCGTTCAATCACAAAAGAATCCACTGTCAGACCGATCTGAATCTTCTTTTCCCCTGTTTTCTCCTGAGTATCTGTTTCCTGTGCTGTCGTCTGTTCTGTCTTTTCCGTTGTGCAGCCGGTCAGCATCAGTGCCGACATACAAAGAAAAACCACAAGATTTTTTATACCTTTTCCCCAACTCATTTTTGTTCTACCTCAATCTCTCCCTGAATTCACTTGGTGTCACGCCCTCATATTTTTTGAATATTCTGCTGAAATAATTGGGATCGCTGTATCCGGATTCCGCACAGATCTCCTTGATGGAAAGTTCCGAATCCTTGAGAAGCTCTCTTGCATTTCTGAGACGTACCCCTGTAAGATACTCGATAAAGTTCCCACCCGTCTCCTGCTTGAAAAGCTTGCTGAAATAATATGGACTGATATCTACCTCCCTGGATACCTCGTCCAGCGAAATATCTTTTTTGTAATTGTCCCGGATATAGGACTTTGCTTTTTCAATAATGGACACTGCCTCTTTTTCCCTGGCACTCTCCATGTTGCTGCAGATCTCCGAAGTCTTATCCAGAAACCATTTCTTCATTTCTTCCATACCTGCACATGCCTGCAGCTCATGAATATAATTTTTTCGATAACCGATCGCATATTTCACCGCGCCTTCGAAAAAAGCCTTTTTTTCCACGCCCATCACAAGCTCCAGTACCTTGATCTGCATATCCTCAGTACTGACTCCCGGCTGGTTCTCCATCCACCGGAAAAATTCTTCTACACAGTTCAAAGCGCCTGCCACATCCTTATCCATTACGCGTTTCTCATAGCGCCGCTCCAGGTCTCTCGGATATTCCCCGTCATACTTCTGGGCTGCCGGAACATCTTCGATATGGATCACATGGCTTGTACTTTCACGAAGTGCGATCATGGCCTCCTTGAAGGATTCCTTCATGGTGCTTCCAAGCTCTTTCACTCTTCCGATTCCACAGCGGAACTTGCTGTCGATCCGGCTCTCCAGCTTATGTACCATGTTTCTGGTTCTGGTTACGATCTCCACTCTTTCCTCATAATCCTCTGTTGCATTCCTGTAAGGAACAAGAAGCACGATACGGTTTCCCATGATCGGTCCTACCAGACATTCAAAAAATCCCTGGGCGATTTCCCGGAAGGTAGAATAGAATTTATTGGCTTTGACGCTGGCGCCTACCGCATTCGTGAGAACTCCGTTTTCCATGGAATCTCCAAACTCTGCCACAATCATATATCCGTACTCCTGCTGAATATCCAGAAGCTCCCGGTAATTATCCTGATATGTCTGAAAATCATCCTGAAGCAGGATATTATTGATATAGCCACTTTCGATCATGGGCACAACTGTCTCCAGCTTTTCGCGAATGCGAAGATCATCACTTCTCTTCTGTCTGGTGGAGTCTACCTTTTCCATAGCTTTTGCACAGGTTTCCAGAACCACTTTTTTATTTACGGGCTTGGTCAGAAATTCCATAACTCCAAGGTTTACCGCTTCTTTTGCATAATTGAATTTATCATAGGCTGTGATGATCACAAACACTACAGATCTGTTAAATTTCTGAATCTCGCGGATCGCCTGAATACCGCTTAAGCCCGGCATCTGGATATCCATAAAGCAGATATCCGGCGGATATTTCTCCGCCTCTTCCACCACTGCACGGCCTGTTTTTGCAGTGTGGATCTCACATTCATTTCCGTAATTCGAACTGATGATGCTCTTCAGAGATTCCAGCATGATTCCCTCATCATCAGCAAGCAGAATTCTGTACATTTTTTTCGCTCCTCTCCAGAGGAATGTTGATCACAACCTCTGTTCCCATTCCTTCGCCTTCACTGTATATCTCCATCAGTCCGTCCTGCTGATAATACAATTCAAGACGGCTGATCACATTGTTCATTCCGATTCCTGTGGAATCACCCTCACCGGAACTGCTGTGCGCTTTTTTGGACAGTACTCTCTCGATCTGTTCTTTTGTCATTCCCAATCCGTTATCCCGGACACTGACCTCAATGTGATCGTCCCAGCGTTCCACACTCAGATCGATATGACCTTCCCAGTCAATATTGCGTATTCCGTGATTCACCGCGTTTTCCACAACCGGCTGCAGGATCATGCTGGGAACACGCACATTTTCCACATCACAATCCACTCTCTTTGAAAAATGAATGTCCCCCGCAAAACGCACATTTAAGATATAGATATAGTTATCTACCGCCTCCAGCTCTTCCTCAAGAGAAGCATCTTCCTCGCCTTTTTTTACATTATATCGAAAAAAATCCGCCATCTTTTCCACAAAAATCCCTGTTTTTTCCGCATCCTCCATCATGGCAAGCTGGGCACCCGCATTCAGGGAATTAAAAAGAAAATGCGGATTGATCTGGGACTGGAGATATTTCAGCTGGGCCTCCTTCAGATGCGTTTCCATCAGAAGCTCCCTCTCCATCATCTGCTGCTCCTTTTCCATGCTGGCTTTTGTCCTTGTAATATAAAGTGCCAGGTTCTCCACCATGGTATTGAACGCTCTTGTTACTTCACCCAGCTCATCCCTCGCATCTGTAGGCGGCATCTTCACATTAAAATTCCCCTGGCCTACCAGCTGTGCTGTTTCCGCCATACTGGTCAGAGGCCGGAACATTCCCTTGGTCGCCATGATCAGAAGAACCATTCCGCAGGCAACAGCCAGCAGCATGATCACCGTGTTACTGATCTCCAGATATTTCATCACAGCCCGGAGTGCTCCATAGGTCTGGGAGTTCTCTTTAAAAAGCTGCTTGTTCAGTTCATCCATGGAACTCTGGATATAACTGTAAAGCTCCAGGCTGTCATCATATTTCTGTTTGTATTTTTCTACATTTCTGCCTCGTTTGGCAGCAACAGTTCCCGCTGTACAGGAAAGGTAGGATTCGGACATCTTACGGATCTTTTTTTCCAGAAGCTTTACAGAATCCTCAATGTTCTGGTCGTTAAGCTTATCCAGCTCCTGCCTGTATTTCGCCTCATTCTGATAATAATCCATCAGTGCCTGAGAGCTTTTTACCTTAAGGTACTGATACATGCTGTCCTGCACATCGTCAAAAACCTGCCCCAGCTCTGTAATCTGTGCGTTGCTGGCGTACACATCATCCATCTCCTGCATGGAATTGTTGATCCGCATATAAAACAGCATATTGATCGTAAACAGAAGGGCAGCCAGCACGCCTACCTCGATCACGATCTTGCTTACCAGAGAAAGGTCACTCCACCGGAACTTTTTCATCTGTGGCCGCCTCCTTTCTCATCTGCTGCACTGCTTCCCTGTCAAGGAAATTAATATCCACATTATAGAAGGAATTGGTTCTTCCATCCTTGATATAATTGGTCAGGGCTTCCACACTGTACTGTCCAAGCTGTGTGGTATCCATGTCACAGGTGGCAGAGATCACGCCCTTTTCCACTGCTGCCAGAATATCCTCAGAGGTGTAATAGCCAATGATCTTCACCTTACCTGCAAGGTTGAAATCCAGAACTGCCTGTCTCGCGCATTCTGTCGTTTCCTCGTCCATGCACACAAGAATATCCGGAATGTTCCGTTTCTGCTGGAAAATATCGGTGACAGCCTCCTCTGTCTCAAAGGTTCCTGTTGAGAGGAGATTTTTTCCCCTGATGGAAATCTCATCGGAACCTGTCTCTGCCTGTACTGCATTACTGATCTGGGTATAGATCTGACTTTCGTTCATATCATCAATGTCCCTTTTCTGAAGGATGAGGATCTTCTGTGTATCCTCATCCACATATCTGGAAACAATCTCGCCGTAAGCCATTCCCAGCTGATAATCGCTGACGCCCACAAAGCTCTGGCGGTGGCTGTGCACAGCATCACTCATCACCGTCACGACCGGAATCCCACTGTTCACTGCATCATTGATAGCCTGCTCCAGTCCGGATTCCCCGTTGTACTGCAGGATGATCCCGTCCACCTTGGCAGCAATGCTCATCTTCATATAGTCCAGCTTATTATAAGAAGTTCCACGGTCTGTTCCCATGATTTCAAGCAGCACATCATTCCCGGCTGCTGTCTTTTTTGCACTTGTGTATACCTCCTGCCAGAACTCTGAATCCGGACTGTCCACGATCATATCGTATTTATACTGATAGACTTTTTCTGTTTTTTTATCCAGTCCTGCTTTTTCAATAATACCGTTGTAATAGGATTCTCCTGTCATATAGACAAGGAGTGCTATTGCCGCAAATATCAGCAGGATATAGATTGGTTTCTTTTTCATATGCGGAGAGACTCCTTCTTTTATAGATACTCGAAATTCAAATAAACAGTAACTAGTTTATCATATTTTCACAGAAAAGTCATTGTTTCGCATAGATTTTCTGTGCATTTTCATGTTATATTAATAACAATAACCGAAAACTCAAAAAGCTCATACCACTCATCTTATAAAGGAGAAAATCATGACAAATGCAACAAAATCTGCCCTTGAGGAATCCCTGAAACGTCTGCTTCTCAAAAAACCGCTGGATAAGATCACCATCAGCGATCTGACCGCGGACTGTGGAATCAGCCGCATGACATTTTATTATCATTTTAAGGATATCTATGATCTCGTGGAATGGTCCTGCCTTGAGGATGCCAGGATTGCCCTTCAGGGAAAAAAGACCTCTTCTACCTGGCAGGAGGGACTTCTTCAGATCTTTGATGCCGTAATGGAAAACAAACCCTTTATTTTAAATGTCTACCGCTGTGTAGGCCGGGAACAGATCGAAAATTATCTGTTTCACCTTACCTTTGACCTTCTCATGGGCGTTGTGGAGGAAAAATCCCAGAACAGCTCCATCACCAACGATCAGAAGATCTTTATCGCAAATCTCTACAAATACAGCTTTGTGGGACTTATGCTGGACTGGATCAAAAATGGAATGAAGGAGGATTATCATGTGATCGTAGATGATATCGCTACCGCTTTATATGGAAGCATTGACAACGCAATCCGCAATTTTTCCACAGAAGCCGCTCCTCTGACATAAAAAACTTATCACAGCAGAATAAAAACTTATCAAAAGTGGCATAATGATAAGAAACTGAACATTCCCGGTGTTTTGTAAATAGAATCTTTTTCCCGGATGGGCTATCATAGCCTCAACAGAAACAAAGAACCGTTGATTCGATACAAAACAGTATCTCATTTACGAAAGGTGGATGTCATATGTCAGATAAAAAAGGATTCATGGGACTCGCAGCACTTGCAGCAGCCGGAGCAGGCGCAGCCATGCTGATGAAAAAAACGAAAGAGATCAATGAGGAAGAAAGCTTCCACGTAAAAGAAACAACTGAGAACTACCGCAATACAGAGCGCGGCCGTTATGACAAAAACAGCAAGGGTATCTACTATTCCAATGGTAATTACGAAGCCTTTGCCCGCCCGGAGAAACCGGAAGGCGTGGATGAAAAGCATGCTTACATCGTCGGAAGCGGCCTTGCTTCCCTGGCAGCTGCCTGCTTCCTGGTAAGAGACGCACAGATGCCTGGAGATCATATCCACATTCTGGAAGCCATGGATATCGCCGGTGGTGCCTGCGATGGAATCTTCGATCCGTCCAGAGGTTATATCATGCGTGGCGGCCGTGAGATGGAGAATCATTTTGAATGTCTGTGGGATCTTTTCCGCAGTATTCCTTCCCTGGAAAAACCAGGTGCTTCTGTTCTGGATGAATACTACTGGCTGAACAAGCACGACCCGAACTACTCTCTCTGCCGTGCAACTGTAAACCGTGGCCAGGACGCACACACAGACGGCAAATTTAATTTAAGCCAGAAGGGCTGCATGGAGATCATGAAACTATTCATGACAAAGGACGAGGATCTTTACGACAAAACTATCGAGGATGTTTTCGATGATGAGGTATTTGATTCTACCTTCTGGCTGTACTGGCGCACCATGTTCGCATTCGAAAACTGGCACAGTGCTCTGGAGATGAAGCTTTATTTCCAGCGTTTCATCCATCACATTGCAGGACTTCCGGATTTCAGTGCCCTGAAATTCACCAAATATAACCAGTACGAATCCCTGATCCTTCCTATGAAGAAATATCTGGAGGATGCAGGCGTTGACTTCCAGTTCAATACAGAGGTCACAAACGTGATCTTCGATTTCAAAAATGGAAAAAAGATCGCTTCTGCCATTGAGTGCAAAGTCAAAGGCGTAGAGCAGGGCATCCTTCTTACAGAAAACGATCTTGTATTCGTCACAAACGGAAGCTGCACAGAGGGCACTATTTACGGCGACCAGAACCATGCTCCAAACGGAGATGCCGAAGTTCGTACAAGTGGTGTATGGTCCTTGTGGAAAAACATTGCCGCACAGGATCCGTCCTTCGGACATCCGGAAAAATTCTGCTCCGATATCCAGAAAACCAACTGGGAATCCGCTACCATCACCACACTGGATGACCGCATCATCCCGTATATTACCAATATCTGCCAGCGTGATCCCCGCTCCGGCAAGGTTGTTACCGGCGGTATCGTCAGCTGTCAGGATTCCAAATGGCTGTTAAGCTGGACCATCAACCGTCAGGGCCAGTTCAAGGAACAGGATCCGAAGAAGGTCTGCGTATGGGTATACGGACTGTTCACCGATGTTCCTGGTGACTATATCAAGAAACCTATGAGGGACTGCACCGGTAAAGAGATCACTGCTGAGTGGCTGTATCATCTCGGCGTTCCGGTAGAGCAGATCGACGAGATGGCTGAAAACAGTGCCATCTGCGTTCCGACCATGATGCCTTATATCACTGCATTCTTCATGCCACGTACCAAGGGCGACCGCCCGGATGTTATTCCGGATGGCTGCGTGAACTTCGCTTTCCTCGGTCAGTTTGCTGAGACTCCTCGTGATACTGTATTCACCACAGAATATTCCGTGCGTACCGCAATGGAGGCTGTATATGGTCTTCTCGGTGTAGATCGTGGTGTTCCGGAAGTATGGGGAAGTGTTTACGATATCCGTGAGCTTCTTGACAGCAGCGTGAAGCTGATGGATGGAAAATCTCCGCTTGAGATCCAGCTGCCCGGACCACTGAACGCACTGAAAAAACCGCTCCTCAATGTTGTAAAAGGAACGGTTGTGGAGAAGGTGCTTCGTGATCATAATGTTCTGAAAGATTATATGTAAATTTATAGCAAAAGTTCCCGGAAATACCTATTTTCAGTATTTCCGGGAACTTTAATTTATTCTTTATTTTTCTTATTTTCCCAACACTTCATTCATGCTTCCGGAACGAAAGCCCTGGAGATCCAGTGTCACATAGGAAAATCCAAGAGAACGGAATTTCTCCGTGATCTTCTCTCTTGCCTCATTATCTGCAATCTTAAGGATATCCTCAGACGGAACCTCGATCCTGGCCATGGTTCCATGGATACGCACCCGGAACTGATGAAAACCAAGCTCCATGAGAAACTGCTCTGCCTGATCTACCATGCGGAGCTTTTCCTCTGTGATCGTTTCCCCATATACGAATCTGGACGCCAGACATGCAAAAGACGGCTTGTTCCAGGTGGGAAGGTTCATATCTTTCGACAGCTCCCGGATCTCGTCCTTATAAAGTCCAGCCTCCTGAAGCGGACTTCGCACTCCCAGCTCCACAATGGCACGACGCCCAGGGCGGTAGTCTCCAAGATCATCCATATTGGAACCTTCCACGATCATATTGATATTTTTTTCTTTCGCAGCTTCCCAGAGTTTTGTGAAAATACCTTTTTTGCAGATGTAGCAGCGATCCGGCGGATTCTGGCGGAATCCGGGAATCTCGAATTCATTGATCCTGCATACCTCCTGCGGGATATTATTTTCTCTGCAAAAATCCTCTGTTTCCTTCAGCTCTCTTTCTGTAAAGGAGCAGGGACATGCCGTAATGGCTATAGCCTTATCGCCAAGTGTCTCCTGTGCTGCTTTCAGAAGAAATGTGGAATCCACTCCACCGGAAAAAGCTACAGCAACGCTTCCCAGGGAACGAAGGATTTCCTGAAGTTTCTGATATTTTTTTTGAAGGGTGATTCGATCTGTTACTGGCATATATTCTGTCACCTCGCTGCTTATTATATATAGCAGGCAAATGTAATTTTCACGTTACTTACCTGCAGGTACCAAAATTATCATGACCATATTGTAAACGATAGCTATGAAACGTACAAGTGTTTTCTGTCACTCCATTATCACTAATAAATTTACAAGTACTATTTTTATTATAACTTATAAAATCATTATTATTCCAAATTTTTCAGTTATAACTTAAAAACTTAATAATTTTATTTGAATTTTCCAGTATATCTTTGATATACTATATATAGGAGGTGTTTATCATGATTAAGCGTGAAATGTATATGCAACGTATTCGTCCTTTTATCAACACAGATCTTGTAAAAGTTATGACCGGTATCCGACGTTGTGGCAAATCTGTTATGCTTGAGCTTATTAAAGAAGAATTGAAAAATATCGGCATCAGCGATTTACAGTTTTTATCCTTCAATTTTGAAGATATGAGAAATTCCCATTTATGTACAGCCCAGGCTCTTCATGATGAAGTTATACAGCGTACCCGGAATCTTTCCGGTAAAATATATCTTTTTTTTGACGAAATTCAGGAAGTTGAGCATTGGGAAAAATGTATCAATTCTTTCCGCCTGGAGCTGGATTGTGATATCTATATTACCGGTTCTAATGCCAGGCTTCTTTCCGGAGAACTTGCGACTGTATTGGGTGGCCGTTATGTGGAATTCACCATATATCCCTTTTCTTTTTCTGAATTTCGCGAATTGTATCTTTCTGTTTTTCCGGATTCTTCTGACACTGTCATTTTTCAAAAATACCTTCTTTTAGGTGGTATGCCCTATCTGGCTAACCTCCGTTTTATGGAAGAACCCGCAAGACAGTATCTGATTGATATTTACCACTCCGTAGTCCTTACAGATGTCGTAAAACGGAACAAAATACGAGATGTGGATATGCTTTCCCGCATTGTCTCTTATGTAATTGGAAACATCGGTTCTACCTTTTCATCATCTTCTATTGTGAAATTTATGAAAAATGAGCAACGTAAAGTCTCACCGGAAACGGTTTTAAATTATATAAATTACTGTACAAACGCTTATCTTTTTTATCAGGTTAAACGTCAGGATCTGCAGGGAAAACAAATTTTGGCTACCAACGAAAAATATTATATGGCAGATCATGGATTACGCGAGGCGGTATTCGGTGGAAATATGAAAGATATAAACCTTATTCTGGAAAATATCATTTTTATGGAATTGCTGCGCCGCGGATATTCTGTTACCGTTGGAAAATCCGGCTCAAAGGAAATAGATTTTGTATGTCAGATACAGTCTCAGAAACTTTACATCCAGGTTACTTACCTGCTTGCCTCTGAGTCAACAATCCAACGGGAATTCGGCGTTTATGATTCCATACGTGATAATTTTCCTAAATACGTTGTTTCCATGGATGAAATTGATATGAGTCAGAACGGGATCAAACACAAAAATATCCGGGAATTTCTTTTAATGAATGATTGGACTTGAGCTTTTCCTGTGAAATGCCTGGATGTATATACAAAGACCGGGAATACCCATCACAGTATCCCCGGTCACTTTTACATATTTTATTACATCTCGATCACATCAAGGTCATCCGGAATAAAGAGATTTCCGTGATAGTACTCTCTGCCCTCTGCTCCGTAAAGCTCTTTACGGTTCTTGATGTTCTTATCCTCTGTGTGATACAGGACAAGATTCTTCACGCCAAGATTCTCAGCGAGCTCGCTGGCATCCTTGACTGTGGAGTGATGTTTCTCATAAGGATTGAAGATATCACGCTGTCCGTACAGACAGAATGCCTCATGGAACATCCAGTCGCTGCCTTTGGCATATTTCTCCTCACATTCGTTATACGGCTCATCTCCGCAGCAGGTCAGTACCTTGTTGTCTCCGTAGATCATCTGGAAGCCGAACTGTTTCGCCTTTGTGGAACCGATATCAAAGAAAGTTACTTTCTTGTTAAGGATGGTTTTCTCCTCGCCGTCTTTTACCTCGATGAGGTGAAGTCTGTCACCGATGTACTGAGTCTCTTTCTTATTAAGAAGCTTGAATGCCATGTCTTTCAGAAGTCCGATCACTTCGTCATGTGCGTAGATATTAGCCTCACCCTGATAAGTACCTTTCTTCATGTTCTGGCAGATGATACGGATCACCCACACGATTCCCATGATATGATCCACATGCTTATGTGTAACAAAGATCTCATGAACATCCATCAGATCAATGCCTGCTTTTTTCAGCTGGGAAAGCACGGTATTTCCGCCGCCTCCGTCAACCAGAAAATGTCCATACTCATCGCTGAGCACAAAGCAGGTATTGTAACACTCAGTTACCAGAGCATTTCCGGTTCCAAGCATGGTTAATTTCATTGTTTTTTCTCCTCCTGTATATGTACGGTTTCTCTTATTTTTTCTGTGTTTTTCGTGTCTCATGATATCATTACGGAGAATTATTTTCAATAAAATTCCGTAAAAACATATAATCAAACAATTCCACTCCTGAATTCTTTTCATCCCGTTTATATTTTTGTGTTACAATATAGCCAAAGCAAATGCAGATTTTTTTCTGCATTTGCTTCGGCTATACATAATAAACGGAGGAATTCAAAATGAAGATCACAATCTTAAACGGCAGTCCACGCCACAACGGTAACACACAGATCATGGCAGATACTTTTTCAGAAACTGCCAGAGAAAACGGTCACACCGTAAATATCCTTAATATCGCAAATATGAACATCCGCGGATGTCTCGGATGCAAATACTGCTACTCCCACGGCGGAAAGTGCGTCCAGGATGACGATATGAAAAACGTTCTCGCAGAGCTTTCCGACACCGATATGGTTGTTTTTGCATCACCGGTCTACTGGTTCGATATGACCGCGCAGCTTAAGACCGTTATTGACCGTCTGTACGCCTGCGGAAGCACAGGATTCCATTTTAACAAAACTGCACTTCTTCTTGACGCAGGCGCTGATCATGTTTTTGACGCGGCCATTGCACAGTACAAGGGAATGACCGCTTATCTCAAGTGGGAGGATAAAGGAATCATCACCGTCCCGAATATGCTGGATAAAGGCAGCATGAAAGCCTGTCCGCAACTGGAAGATATTAAAAAGCTGGCAGCCAGCCTGTAAATCTACCAGATTTCCGACTCTACAGCTGCACGCTCAATGCCAAGGCCTTTCATATACCGGTCCATAAAAGCATTGAATCCCTTCACGCCCTCTTCTTCCGGTGCGAGTGTGCTGCCTTCATTTCCCTTGAATACGTTTTCATCCAGGAAATCTGCAAGCTCCTCGCCATCTTTTTTATTAACAAGATAGGAAGCCAGAAGTGCAATTCCCCAGGCTCCGCCTTCTCCTGCAGTTGACATAACAGAAACCGGTGCATTTACCGCATCTGCGAGGATCTGCTGTCCGACACCTTTTGTCTTAAAAAGGCCGCCATGTCCCAGAAGCTTATCGATCTTTACATGCTCCTGGTTCAAAAGGATATCCAGGCCCACACGCATGGCCCCAAGGCAGGTATAGAGATTATTTCTCATAAAATTAGCCAGAGTAAATTTGCTCTCAGGGGAACGCACGAACAGAGGGCGTCCTTCTTCAAAACCGGTCATATGCTCACCGGAGAAATAACAGTAGGAAAGAAGACCGCCACAGTCCGGATCGCCCTCCAGTGCTTTATTATAAAGGGTTCCGAACAGCTTGTTCATATCCACGTCCATGCCCATTGCCTCTGCAAATTCCTTAAATACATTCACCCACGCATTCAGATCAGAGGTGCAGTTGTTGGAATGTGCCATGGCAACCGGATCTCCGGCAGGCGTTGTGACCATATCGATCTCTTTATATGGTTTTGAAAGTGCTTTTTCCAGAACGATCATTGCGAAGACAGAGGTTCCGGCGGAAACATTTCCGGTACGCTGGCGTACACTGTTTGTTGCAACCATGCCGGTTCCAGCGTCTCCCTCAGGCGGACACATCGGAATTCCTGCTTTCAGCTTTCCACTTACATCCAGAAGCTTCGCACCTTCTTCAGTTAAGTATCCTGCATTCTGTCCTGCTACCATAACCTGTGGCATGATATCACGAAGCTTCCAGGAAAAACCGTAAGGAGCGATCAGCTCATCAAATTTCTGTACCATCTCCTCATTATAATCTTTCGTCTCACTGTCGATTGGAAACATTCCTGCCGCATCACCAATACCAAGAACTCTTTTTCCGGTCAGCTTCCAGTGTACATAAGCTTCCAGGGTTGTGATATAATCGATATCTTTTACATGCTCCTCGCCTTTAAGGATCGCCTGGTACAAATGTGCGATACTCCATCTCTGAGGAATATTATAATGAAAAAGCTCTGCCAGCTTCTCCGAAGCCTCTCCTGTAATATTGTTTCGCCAGGTATGGAACGGAACCATCAGCTCTCCCGCCTTATTAAACGGCATGTATCCGTGCATCATGGCACTGACACCAAAAGCACCTACGCTTGTCAGCTCCACACCATATTTCTCCTGCACATCTTTCGCCATGTCCTGGTAGCTTCCCTGAAGACCTTTCCAGATCTCTTCCAGGCTGTAGGTCCAGATTCCGTCCACATACTGGTTCTCCCACTCATAAGCACCCGATGCGATCGGCTGATTCTTATCATCCACCAGAACTGCTTTGATCCTTGTGGAACCGAACTCGATTCCAAGTGCTGTACGATTCTCAAGAATCGCTGTTTTTGCCTCACTTACTCCCATTGCAAAAATCCTCCCATATTAATATACTCTGTAGCACTGCCATCTCTATTTCCGTGAAAAGAAATGCTTGATAAATACATATAAAACAATAATAAACGCAAATATATATCCAAAAGCACCAAGTGCCGGAATTCCCCACAATTTCGGCTTCATATCCGTGGTGCAGATGATACTGGAGCTGATCAGAAGTGCCATCACCCAGAGCCCCATCACAATGTTCCGCACAAGTCTTCTTAAAAGCCATGCCATATCATCTGACGCATGCAGATCCAGATTGATCTTGGTCTGTCCTTTCATACAGCCCTGCAGAAAATCCGCTGCAAGAGAAGGGATATCCACTGCCCGCTTCATGGACCAGAAAAGATTTTTTCCGCCCTTTTTCAGCTCATGCTTCCAGTTTCCGTTGGCCAGAAACTGTTCCTTGATCCTGGCTGCCGCGATCTGTGTCATGTTGATCTCCGGACTGATCTCCGCCAGAACACCCTCCACATGGGTAAGTCCTCTGGCCAGCATGGTAAGCCCGTGAGGCATCATGATCTTGTTCTCCTTCATGACCTCCATCAGATCCACCATTACCTCTGCCACATCAATACTTCCCATATCGACAGTTCCGTATTTCTCCATCAGACCACGGATGTCCTCATACAGCTTGCTGGAATCCGGTTTTCCCTTGAAATCTCCCAGAGCCAGAACCGCATCCTGAATCTTGCCGATGTTGTTCATGGCAACGCCTTCTATGGCTTCGCTGATCAGCTGACGGTCGTGTTCTGTAAGACGCCCCATCATTCCCATGTCGATCCAGACGATCTTTCCCTCCTGAATCCGTACATTTCCGGGATGAGGATCTGCATGGAAGAAACCATCTTCCATCACCTGCTTGATAAAATTGTCCACATATTTCGTTCCGACCTCATTGAGATCATATCCATTCGCCAGAAGATCTGCCCGGTCATTGATCGCAAAGCCGTCAATATATTCCATTACCAGAACATGTGGTGAAATATATTCGCGGTAAAGAACAGGCACCTTCACAAATGCCACATCTTTATTCTTCTTCGCAAATTCCGCCATATTTGCAGCTTCCGTCAGGAAATTCATCTCCTCCTGGGTCACAGTCCACAGTTCACTTAAGACCATGTTCAGATCTACCATGCCCTTGATACTTACTGGTGGCATCAGACGCACAGCCTTATGCATCAGTCCGATATCCCGGGCCATAGTCTCATAGATTCCTTTTCGCTGAACCTTGATCACAACCTCTTCCCCTGTTTTCAGAGTTGCCCGGTGCACCTGTGCAATGGATGCAGCTCCAAGGGGCTTCTCATCAATGCGCTGAAATTCCTCCTGCCATGGACAGCCCATGGATTCCTCCAGAACTTCTATCACCTGTGAAAAAGGCATGGGCGGCACATCGGAACAGAGTTTCATCAGCTCATCACAGTATCTCTTGGGCAAAATATCGGAACGCAGGGACATAATCTGACCCAACTTGATATAAGTCGGGCCCAGGTCTTCCAGTATGAGCCGGAGTTTTTCAGGAGAAACACCCCGGGTAATGGCATGCTTTTTCAGAACGGCTGTGATTTCTCTCAGCCGTTCTCCATATCCGCTTTTTTCTTTTTTCTCCTGTTCTTCTCTGGTCATAAAATTCTCCGTTTACGTTATCAATTATCCGACAGCTTTCAAGCTTCCTCTTTGCGCTTAAACTATCTTTTGTTCCTGTTCCACCGTCTTATTCTGTCCGGCTTCTTCCATAAATTCTGCTGCTTTCTTCGAAGTTCCCCGTTATTATGCCTCCGGAGCTTCCTCACTCCCGCCGGCTGCTTCTGTTTCCTCTTCTTCTACAGGCTCTGTGGCTGCATCCTCAGCAGGCTCTGTCGCTGGTGCTTCGGCTTCTTCTTTTGCATCTGCCTCAGCCTGCATGCTCTCGATCTGTGCCTTCACAGCTGCAAGCTGCTCCGGTGTCAGCTTGGAGATCGTCGCCTTAAGCTCCTCCTGCTCGTTCTTTCTGGCTGCGGATTCTTTCACAGAATCTGCGGCAGTCTTAACGGTTGACTTGATATTGTGCTTCAGCTCCTGATTGAGAACCTTGCCCTGCTCAACCGTAAGTTCTCCCTTCTTAACCAGCTCATCCAGAATTTCCTTGGATTTCTCTGCTGTCACTGCTGCAGTACCGATACCTGCCAGTAAGATTTTCTTCAGTCCGTCTCCTAATTCCATAGTGCATTCTCCTTTCATAAACCCACAGCAGTCAGGTCGCTTCGACCAGCCCTGCGCCGGGTTCCTGTTTCCATCTGTTTCTCAGCATATTCCCAGAAAAGCAAGTCCCTTGGGAACAAAAATGATCAGCCCCACGATTGCCGCCATGATCGCAGCGATCAGTACCGCTCCGGCTGCTGTATCCTTGGCAATTTTTGCCAGCGGATGACGTTCACTGGTCACAAGATCCACTACTGCTTCCACAGCTGTATTCACCAGTTCCAGTGACATCACCATGCCAAACAGGCCAAGGCAGATGCACCATTCCGTCACCGAAAGCCCAAGGATTACTCCCGCGATCACAACCAGCGCAGCCACCGTGCAGTGGATCTTCATGTTGCGTTCCTTCCGGATACAGGTAAAAATGCCCTCAAAAGCATAACCAAAGCTCTTATACAGCGAATCTTTCTTCCTGTCTGCCATGTTCCTCACCTGATTTCCTGTGTGAATTATCCCCTGTGCTCCAGGTATTCGTGCATCAGAGGATTGTTGCGTTTATTATATCAAGTTTGTAGTAATATTTCCAGTATTTCAGAAAATTTATAAATATTTAAGGAGTATATGCAATTATTCACAGATAACTCATCTGCACAGCAGAAACGTAAATCTGCTGCACTTAATCGCATATACTCCTTATTTTTTACTCTACATTTTTTAATGCCTCATCCATCGGAACGTGACGTATCCTCCGGAATTCCAGGGCTGCGACCACTGCATAGGACGCGATTCCGATCGCCATCATTTTTACATAGATCATTGGGTCTACCCACATGGTGATCCAGCCGGATATGCTGGCAAGCATCATCTCACGGAACAGTACCTCCATCACCTGCCGCTCAATGGGCAGACTTAAGAGCAGACAGATTACCACAACCAGAGATGTGGAAAGAATATACAGCCTGCTGATTTCGCCGTCCGTGTAACCGAGGATCTTCGTCATGGAGATTGCCTGGGCATTTTTTTCGATGATGACCTTGGAAAGAAGATAGATCACAACCAGGAATATGATCACCGCAAACCCGTACATCATTCCCATCATATCTCCCATAGAAACATCCAGCTGCCTAGATATCTTGGTCAGGGATTCCAGATCGATCACAGAACCGATATATTTTTCATCAATATCTGTGATTTTCGTGTCCGAAAAATATCCGCCAAAATAATCATCTCCCAGATCAAAGATCTCGTTCAGCTTATTTCGCTCCATGAATACACATAAACCTGCCGTATATTCATAGATTCCATCCACTTTAAAGGAATATTCATCCTTCTCGTATTTTTCCTTCAAAGTTATGGTATCGCCTTTTTTTATCCGGTATTTGTCTGCATAGGCGCTGGAAATATATACGCCGTCACCGGACAGATCCGCATGGATATACTGGCTTTCCGGCTCCGCTCCATATAAAAGGATCTCCTCGCTTTTATATTTGCCAGGCAGGGTATTCAGCGAATAGGCGGAAAATTTTTCCGCATCCTTATTATCCGTTCTGGTATCCATATAATATTCCAGCAGGGAGAGCATTCCATCCAGCTTGTTTCCGGATGACACACTTGCAGGCACTGATAACATATACTGATATTTTGCCAGCATATTATCCTGGATCTCCTGCTGATAATGATCCAGCGCAGACGGCAGAAGCATTCCGAAAAACAGCAGAAGATTTGCAAAAATAACTCCTATGAACAACACAATATAATTGCTGGTGTTCTGAAAGATCACACGCAGGCGGAACCTGGAAAAGATTCCGATCTTCGGGCTTAGGTAAACCGCACGTTTCTGTTTTTTTCCTGAAAAATCCCTCCGCAGAAATTTAAGCGGGGAAAGCTGCAGCCGGTATCGGAGCACAGCATAATTGATCAGTACCATGATCACCACCGGCACCACCGTTGTCAGAAGGAACGCCTCCGCATTCCATATGGTCACGTAAGTTGGAAGACTGTAACTTCCATAATACATGTCCGCACAGACACCCTTGAACACTGTATAGCCAAGAATATTTCCGATCAGTGCACCTGCCAGCGTTACCAGCACCGGCAGAGTCATATAATGCCGGATCAGCTCCTGCCTTGTATAACCGGATGCACGTAGGGTACCGATCACACCGGCTTCCTTGCGGATCGTGTTGCTGATGGTGATTCCGAATACAAAAGCCATGATCACGATCACGATATAGAGCAGCATAACCACCATTGCCTTGTCACTGCCCATATCATCCCCGGTAAACATGATCGCCTGATTAAGATAACGCGGCACAAAAGTCTCCAGGGTCACAACATCTCCTATGTCCTCCATAAGATCCTCGGAGATTTTTTTCTCCTCTTTCTCATCTTCTGGCTGCTTGTTGTAGATCCAGGCATAGTTGTACTGAAGCTTATCCTGACTGAGGGCATCAAATCCCTCCGGAGTTGTTACGCACACACCGAATTTCACGGAATCAAACATGGAATCGTTATTATTCTGGAACAGTGCACTGTAATCAGAAAGAGCCACCAGACCTGTGATCTTCCAGGATCTTTTTCCTTTTGTAAGGGTGTCGCCAATTGTAAGACTGTTATTGTCTGCATACATACGGTCAATGGCGATCTCGTTTTCTCTGGAGGGCATTTCTCCCTTCATCAGGCAGACCTTGTTCACCTGTTCCCGGTTCTTAAAGAAACGCATGGTGCTTCCATTGTCCAGGTCTTCTTCTATGTAATAATTCTCATAAAGCTTTACACCGGCAGCTTCTATATCCTTCCACTGGGATTTGTAGATTCTTTCTGCTGTGCGGAAATTTCCGTTTTCGATGTTATATTTGGCAAAGCTTTCGTTGTAAGCTGTCAGCATACTTCCGTCTGCCACCAGAAAGCCTGAAACGAACCCGATGGTCAGCACCATCAGTAGAAAAACCACCAGATATTTTCCAAATTCCCCTTTCAGCTCTCTGGGGATACGCTTTCGTAAAGGACTCTTCATACCGTCCCCCTTACCATTCCAGCTCTGCTGCCGGAATCTTGTGTTCATTCTGATAATTTTTTCGGATCATACCATCACGAAGCTTCACCACACGGTCTGCCATATCCTTGATGGCATCATTGTGTGTGACCATGACGATCGTATTTCCATATTTGTGATTCACGGTCTCGATCAGCTTGAGGATTTCCTTGGAGGTGTTGTAATCCAGGGCTCCCGTAGGCTCATCGCACAAGAGAATATCCGGATTTTTCACAATAGCACGCCCGATAGCTGTTCGCTGCTGCTGACCTCCGGAAAGCTGATTCGGAAGCTTCCGCTGATGCTCGTAAAGTCCAAGCGTAGTAAGAAGCTCGTCCACATCCAGCGGCTGATCACTCAGGTAAGCACCCACTTCAATATTCTCCCTCACAGTCAGATTGGGGATCAGATTGTACATCTGAAAAATATATCCCAGGTGCTTTCTGCGGTAAACCGAAAGCTTCTTTTCTTTCATATCCTCCAGACATTCACCTTCAATGGTGATACTCCCGGAATCTGCACCGTCAATACCCCCGATAATATTCAGAAGTGTAGATTTTCCGGAACCGGACGGGCCTAAGAGAACACAGAATTCTCCTTTTTCTATTTCCAGTTCGATTCCTTTCAGGACATCCACATGACTCTCACCTGTCCCAAAGGATTTTTTGATTCCTTTTATCTCCAGAAACATATATTTTCTCCTTCCACAAGATACCTTTAAAGCCATGTTAGTCCAGGCTTACTATTTTGTCAAGCTGTTGCCTCCGTTTTCGTAGATTTTTCGTAAATACAGCTGCTGTTTACTCCGTGATCAGTAACAAAACAGATTCCCGGGACACTTCACGCTGCCCTTGCCAAAACCGGTAAAAAAGTATATAATGTGGGAGTATCTGTATATTTTTTTCAAATTTAAAGGAGTGAACATTTAAAGTGGACCCTAGCGACACTTACCAGATAATCATATTACTTATTCTGCTGGCACTGTCAGCCTTTTTCTCATCTAACGAAACCGCGCTGATGTCGGTAAACAAGATCCGTCTCCGCTCCCTGGCAGACGAGGGGAACAAGCGGGCGGCTATGGCTCTTGATATTCTGGAGAACCAGACCCCGAAGCTTCTCAGTGCGATTCTCATCGGCAACAACATTGTGAACATTTCGGCATCTTCCCTTGCAACTACACTTGCATACAGCTTTGGCGGATATATGGTCAGCATTGTCACAGTCATCCTTACTGTGCTGATCCTGATCTTCGGCGAGATCACACCGAAGAACTACGCGACCATCAATGCTGAGAAGATCACTCTCCGCTACATTCCGGTTTTCAAATTTCTCATGACCATCATGACACCTGTGATCTTTATCATCAATCTGTTTTCCAGAGGTGTGATGCGTCTCATGCGTGTGGACCCGGATGCCGCGAACAAAGCTATGACTGAGGAAGAGCTTCGTACCATCGTAGATGTCAGCCATGAGGACGGAGTTATCGAATCGGACGAGAAAGAAATGATCTATAACGTGTTCGATCTCGGAGATGCTACAGCAAAAGATATCATGGTACCGAGAGTACATGTAACCTTTGCTGATGTGAATTCCACTTACGATGAACTGATTGAGATCTTCCGTGAAGATAAATTCACCCGTCTCCCGGTTTATAAGGACAGCCAGAATAATATCGTTGGTATCATCAACATGAAGGATCTTCTTCTTTATAATAAGGATGAAAAATTTGATATTGAACATTTTCTCAGAAAACCGCACTTCACCTACGAGCGTAAGAGCATTTCCGATCTTCTTGTTGAAATGAAGGATTCCACCTTCAACATTGCCATTGTTCTGGATGAATACGGCGATATGGCAGGTCTTATCACACTGGAGGATATCCTGGAAGAGATCGTCGGTGAGATTCATGACGAATACGACGAAAAAGAGGATGAGCTTGTACAGAAGATCTCTGACCGCGAGTATATCATTGAAGGCTCCATGCATCTGGACGATGTGAACGATCATCTTCACACGGAGCTGGATTCTGAGGATTATGATTCTCTTGGCGGATTTATCATTGAACATCTGGACCGTCTCCCGGTAGCCGGTGACGAAGTGATCACAGACGAAGGTATCCGTCTCATTGTGGAAAAGCTGGATAAGAACCGTATCGAGAAGGTACATGTCTATCTTCCGGAAAAAAGTCCGGAAACAGTTGAAAAAACCGAAGATTGATTACGAAGACCAGTTTTAGCGGAGCTGTCATTTTTCATTGACAGTTCCGCTATTTTATATTATAATAGTTTAAAATTTTTATTCACATTTACTAAATGCAATGACAGGGAATAGTACATATTCTTCGGATGCCCAGAGAGAAGATGGTCGGTGAGAATCTTCGTGACAGGATTATGGAAGTAGCCCTCGAGCAGTGGACTGAACCATGGATCTTCATGCAGTAGGCTTCAACGTCATTCCCACGTTACAGGGAGGCAGTATATTTTTCGTACTGGCAGAGAGCAGAGTTTTACCTCTGAAAACAGGTGGTACCGCGGAATCATCCGTCCTGAGCATATTTTATCCGATATGCCGGGACTTTTTTATTGGAAAAAAATTCTGCAAAAGCCATTTATCATTTTCACATCATCAAAGGAGGGAACCAATTCATGAAACAGATTTCCGGAAACAAATTGCTTGTAAAAGCCTTAAAAGAAGAAGGCGTTGATGTTCTGTTCGGTTATCCTGGTGCCTGCACCATCGATATCAGTGATGAATTATATAAACAGAGCGGCATCGACATCATCCTGCCACGTCACGAGCAGGCTCTTGTCCATGAGGCAGATGCCTATGCCCGTACTACAGGAAAGGTGGGCGTATGCCTGGTAACCAGCGGCCCTGGTGCCACCAACCTTGTCACAGGTCTTGCCACTGCCAACTACGACAGTGTTCCTCTCGTATGCTTCACCGGTCAGGTTGCCCGTCATCTCATCGGCAACGACGCGTTCCAGGAGGTTGATATCGTCGGCATTACACGAAGCATCACAAAATACGGTGTTACCGTAAGAAACCGTGAAGACCTCGGCCGCATTATTAAAGAAGCTTTTTACATCGCACGTACCGGCCGTCCGGGACCTGTTCTCATCGACCTTCCAAAGGATGTAATGGCCGAGCTGGGAAATGCTGAGTATCCGAAGACTGTCAATATCCGTGGCTACAAGCCTAACACCAGCGTGCACATCGGACAGCTGAAGCGTGCCCTCAAAATGCTGCAGAAGGCCAAAAAACCTCTGTTTCTTGCCGGCGGCGGTGTGATCATTTCCCGTGCGCAGGAGATTTTTACCCAGGTTGTTGAGAAAACTCAGATCCCGGTTGTCACAACCGTTATGGGACGTGGCGCCATTTCCACAAAGAACCCTCTGTTTATCGGAAATCTTGGTATGCACGGCGCTTATGCCGCAAATATGGCAGTGAATGAATGCGATCTTCTGTTTTCCATCGGAACCCGTTTTAACGACCGTATCACAGGCAAGCTCCATGAATTTGCTCCACATGCACAGATCGTCCACATTGATATCGACACCGCTTCCATTTCCAGAAACATCCATGTAGATATCCCCATTGTTGCCGATGCAAAAGAGGCTATCACAAAAATGGCTGAATATGTGCAGGAATGTAATACCGGCAAATGGCTGAAGCAAATCCGGGAATGGAAAGAAGAGCATCCTCTTACCATGAAGGACCGTGGTATTATGGGACCGCTGGATATCATCGGCGAGATCAACCGCCAGTTTGACAAGGCCATTCTTGTTACCGATGTAGGTCAGCATCAGATGCTGGTGAGCCAGTATGCAGACATCACCGAGAACCGTCAGCTGATCATGTCAGGCGGACTTGGAACCATGGGTTACGGCCTTCCAGGTGCTATCGGTGCCAAGATTGGTAATCCGGACACACCGGTCATCTCCGTTTCCGGTGACGGCGGCATGCAGATGAATATTCAGGAGCTGGCTACCGCAGTTCTGGAGGAGCTTCCGATCATCTGCTGTATCTTCAATAATGAATATCTCGGAATGGTCCGCCAGTGGCAGAAGCTTTTCTACGGAAAACGTTACGCCATGACAAACCTGAAGGCCGGTGCACTCTCCCGCCGTACAGACGGTCAGGAATATCCGGAATACACACCGGATTTCATCCGTCTCGCAGAGAGCTACGGTGCAAAGGGAATCCGCGTCACAGAAAAAGACCAGATCGCAGCTGCCTTCGAAGAGGCTAAGAAAAACACAAAAACTCCTACGATCATCGAATTTATCATTGATCCGGAGGAAATGGTTTACCCGATGGTTAAGCCGGGCGGAACTCTGGCTGACCTGATCATGGATTGTTAGGAGGAAATGTATCATGGATAAAGGAATGAAAAAAAGATGGATCTCTCTTTACGTTGAAAACCAGGTAGGTGTTCTTTCCAAGATCTCCGGTCTTTTCTCCGGAAAGTCCTATAACCTGGACAGTCTTACAGTTGGAACCACCGAGGATCCTACCGTTTCCAGAATGACCATCGCCACAGTCAGCGATGATGAAACATTTGAACAGATCAAGAAACAGCTGAACCGTATGATCGAAGTCATCAAGGTTATTGATTTTACAGATGTGTTCGTAAGAATGAAAGAGATTCTTTATATTAAAGTCAAGGGATGTTCTCCTGAGGATAAAGTAGAGCTTTTCCAGATCGCTGAGACCTTCAAGGCCCGTGTCATCGACTACGGCAAGGACAGCCTTCTTCTGGAATTTGTTCAGACAGCAACCAAGAACGATGCTGTTATCAAACTGATCAAGGAAGAGTTTAAGCAGATCGAAGTAGTTCGTGGCGGAAGTGTTGGAATTGAGTCTATCAGTATGATGGAGAGATAAAAGCTGAATAATACCACGATATAAAAACAACGGGAAGATCATCTCTTCCGCAGACAGCGCCAGCTGCTGCGGAGGGATTTCTTCCCGTTGTTGAAATAAAGATGGGGCCGTGAGAATCAAACGTTTGCAACGGTGTGCACTTTTGAAAGTAATGCGATGGTCTCGACTGTGTTTTCGTTGAGCAACCAAATTGCTTCGCCTTCAAAGACTTCATAATACATCGGAAATACCAGACCACTAATTCCGATGATGCTCTCACTGTTTTTTATCTGTTTTCTTCTCCAATATTTTTATTGAATTCAGGTAGTCTTCTTCTACCGTGCTGAGTGTTCGCGCTTTATATTTTTTATATTCACCAGTCGCTTTATCAACAGCCTGTTTGTGCGATATACTTCCATTCCCCTGCAAAAGCTGTTCACCACTCATTGTCAGAATCCGATCCAGATGCTCTGCCCAGTCCCTCATTGTCATAGCCTGTTCTCGTTCTGCCTGACGTTCTGCAAAATCAAGATATCCCGATACCAGCTGTCCCATTGCCCGCAATTCTTTTTCAGATAAATAATTCTTGGCAACTACAGCTTCCTTTAAGGTTGGCTGATTGCCTTTAAAAGTAGTAAGTCCCATAAATTCTTTTTCTGCATCGGCTCTGGTATAAACTACTTCTGCTGCAGTTTGTCCATGAATTGCGTAATGAATTTTGTTTTGCACTTTTTTGAAAAATACAATAGATATTTCCGCTTTCGGATCATAATCTATGCTCGTTGCATAAATTTCCAGAACCTGACGATAAAATACTTTCTCGGATGCACGAATATCACGGATTCTATCCAACAATTCCTTGAAATATCCACCGCCACCCAGATTTTTCAAACGATCGTCATCTAAAGCAAAACCTTTTCTCATGTATTCTTTTAAAATCCCAGTTGCCCAGATTCTGAACTGTGTTCCTCGTTTTGATTTTACACGATAGCCAACAGAAATAATAACATCAAGATTGTAATAATCTACATTGTAAACTTTTCCATCAGAAGCAGTTGTTGCAAATTTTGCAACAACTGAATCCCGCTGTAATTCACCTTCTGTAAATATATTTTTTATATGTCTGGAAATGGTTGATTTATCTCTCTGAAACAATTCTGCCATCTGATCAATAGACAACCAGACTGTATCACCATCAAAAGTAGTTTCAACTTTCGTCAGACCATCCTCTGTCGTATAAATAATCATATCTGCTTTTTCTTTATCCATAAATTAATTTTCCTCCAAAATCAGATATATTATCAACGTGAACAAGTCACTATAGCGAAATCATCATTTCTCATCTTTATCATTTATAATATGGTAGTAATCCTCCATATCCACACTGAGTTTTACCGTGGTATCTGGTTTTCGTTTGCCCAAAAGGCACACCGTCTCCACATGGCTCGACTGCTCACCAAGTACGTCAGAAGTTTCAGTCCGTATAAGGGAACATATCCACGAACCTTTTAACGATAGGTCGGAGCTATCGTTAAAAAGTGTTTATTCTGTTGTACTCATCACTAAAAGATATCTTGGGCATAATATCCATAAATATCTTTTAGAAATTAAAGTTCCAATGACTCTTGCTTTAGTAAAAAGTCAAATACACTCATCATCAAAATTCCATCGTCATTATAAAATGGTTTCGGTGTATTTGATGTAATGACAATCTTTTTGAATGAATCATTGATTTTGGTAAACGGTCTGATTTCTTGAGCCATTTTTTCTTCCGTTTCTAATGAATATGCAGACTGAATATAATACTTCTTTGATCCTTTGCTGCAAATGAAATCCACTTCTAATTGCTTCTTCACAGGTTTTCCATTTTTGCCGGGTTCAACAATCATTATATTTCCTACATCAACCCTGTAACCTCTTTTTCGAAGTTCATTATATATCACATTTTCCATAGAATGGGTTACTTCCATCTGCCTAAAGTTAAGCCTGGCATTGCGAAGCCCCATATCCATAAAATAATATTTCATAGGTGTTCCTATATATGATTTCCCCTTAATATCAAACCTTTTCGCTTCTTCAATCAGGAAGGAATCTTCAAGATATTCTATATACTTTGTAATTGTTGTAGCAGTAATCTTTGACTGGTTCACGCTTTTGAAAGTCTTTTGCAGCTTATTCGGATTTGTTAATGATCCTATAGCTGACGAAAGAATGTTGAGAAGCGTTTCCATCTCTCCTACATTTCTGACCTTGTTTCTAGAGGCAATGTCACGAATGTATGTTTCTTTAAACAAATTATCTAATAGTGCCATCTTCTGCTCATCAGTATCTGCCAGAACAACAATTGGAATGCCACCATAGGTAATATATTCATTCCAACCATCATAATAATGCCCATCATATACACTCATAAACTCGGAAAAGCTTAATGGGTACATGTGTATTTCATCACCACGTCCGCCAAATTCCGTAGCTATATCCCTGGACAAGAACTTGGCATTACTTCCTGTTACGAATACATCACAGTTCTTTTTATCCGCAAGTCCATTCAACACGCTCACAAACTCATCTAACATCTGAACTTCATCCAGCAAAATAAAGTATTTCTCCCCATCTTTTAGTTGTTCTTTCACCCAAAGATAAAACACTTTTGGGTCTCTAAATTCAATGTTATCATATAGGTCGAATGCCATTTCAATGATGTGATCCTCTGAAACACCTTGTTCAAGCAAATATTTCTTAAATAGCGTACGCAAAAGATATGACTTTCCACATCTGCGAATTCCTGTAACAACTTTTATTAAACCATTATCCATGCGACTAATGAGTTGTTCTAAATAATAATCTCTCTTTATTTCGATATTCATCTAAGCACCTCTAAAAGATATTTTGGTATATTATGCCCTATTTTTCTTTTAGTATACCGCATGCAAACCTATTTTTCAATTGCTAAAAGATATTTTAGTATGTTTTGTCTATTTTTTCTTTTAAGATAATTGATTATTTAATTTATTCTATATACAAAACACCTACCATAAATTCCGTTAGGTGTTTTGTATATCTATATTTATTCCTTTTATATCTGATGTCTGCAATAAGAACGTATTTCCAAAATCAAAAATACAGGAATGCAAAGTACCGTAAATACCATTGTGACTTACGGAATCCAAAAACTCCGAGAACCTATAGCAGCCCTCTTAATTAACGCAAATACCACATGCACGAAACCATCCTCTGCAATCATTTGTGCTTACAGATTCCAGGGCCGCTTTTACAGCTTCAGGTAGTTCAGATGCAATACGGATTTTTCTCTTTCTGAGAATGGATTTCATTTTTGACCACATTTTTTCAATAGGGTTTAAATCTGGACTGTATGGTGGTAAAGGTAAATATATATAGGAAATACCAGCTTTGTCCAAAAGCTCTGTCACTATTTTGGAATGATGAGAACGCATATTATCCATGATTACAACATCGTCTTTTTCAAGGCTCAGTATCAATTGTTCTTTCATATATTCACGAAATCTCTGTGCAGTTGTCCCACCTTGATATGTAGTATATACCAGACTGCCATTCAGACGAATAGATGACAAAACGGTTGTTCCGGCAGGCGTGTTTACTGGGGTAGCGTCAATGGCACGTTTCCCATGTACTGCATGTGCATAGTGTCTTGTAAGATTTGTATTAATGCCGCTTTCATCCAGATATATTTGATGTTCTGGTTTTGCACCAGCTATATTTTCTATCCATGTTTTGCGTTTTATCTGCACATCGGGGACGCTCCTGTTCTTTTGCATACAAAGACTTTTTCTTATAAGTATAACCTTGTTTTATCAAAAAACGCCTGACAGCTTCGTTGCCTACTGGTAAATGAAGGATTTCGATAATCTCATTCATTGTGATATCCGGTTGTTTTTGTACAAGTTCCAGAATATCCTGGTGTTGCTTTTCTGTAAGAATTGGTTTCCGTCCTCTCAGATACGTTCTGGTTTCATAACTTCCAGTGCGTGTGCGTTCTTCTACAAGGCGGTATATGGTACTTTCATTTACTGAAAAATACTTTGCAATCTCCTTGGCATTGTGAGTTTTATCCCAGGCTTCCAATACCAGTTTTCTAGCTTCATTGTGTAGCATACGATCATCTCCTACACTATATTTTATCACCCCTGTAAAGAGATTGCATTATTTAAGAGGACCGCTATAGAATTAAAACGAATCGATTATTGTCTGGATAATATCATTAGCTTTGGCATTAGTATATTTTGCATACAATGCATCAAAAACATGCTCTAGCGTATGCTTCTGGTCGACTGTAAACTTACTATTAAGATTCAAAACATTATATTTTGTTTTCTTTTTTCCCATATCCATAAGCAGTGATAACTTACTGAGCAGATCTGTATTGGCAACCGAATCAGAATCATCCATATCATAACAATCTAATTCTGTCCCAAGAGAAATGTCCACTCCATCTACATCCGTAACACTTTCATCAGCCAAAAATTTCTTATCGCTCTGAGTTAAACTTCTTTCGTAAGATCGGTGACGTATCTGCCTTGACATTTCATTAGCCCATTCCGTGAACTGACTAAGCAGTTCTTTATAGGCACTATTTTTTTCATAGTCATCTCGTCTTGTATTCGGAATGATATCTTCATTAAAGACAAGCAACTCTCCAACCATCCAGCTATTAAATCGTTCCTCTTTATAACATTTCCTTAATGTATTCTCGTCACCAATAAGAATATTTCCTTGCCGGATCCTAATTCCCTTTATATCTTTATCCAGAACGGTTCCTAAAAAGTTTGTCTCCGCATACCAAAGCATAGCCGTAACTTTTTCGCCAGAATAAAAGGGCACGAAGTTAATATCTGATATAGAATCATTTATTTTTCTTATCCTATCAGCAAGTATTTTATTCTTGTACGGTTTGCAAATATCTATTACCGTACGGTCTGTTCTCAGCTCCACATTATATTCCGCAAGTTCAACCTCCATCTGGGCCAACTTTTGTTTTATCATTGAGCCCCATACAAAGTCTCTAGAAAACGGAACCGGAAGATTCTGTTGTAAATACGAGACCACCTCGGAATCATTCAGCAAATCACTTTCTGGGACTACTCCGTAAAGCTCAACTGAAAAGTAATGCTCATTAATACGCTCGGGTATTTCTTCAATTGTGAGAACACTTGATAAAACTTGATCAATCGAATCACGACTGTCCACTTGTGGAGAGAGTAAATACTTTAATTCTTCAGCATCATATGTAATACAGGATGCCTTTTCTTCTCCATGGATAGATGTCACAAATTTCAACTTCTGACAATATCCTAATCCTGATAATCTTCCAATTCCCCTAAAGCCTCGACTATTAGAATGTCTTTTCTTGGAATTTCCTATATCTATAAGATTTGAGTAAATATCATTTGCTCCAACGCCAGTTCCATTATCTGAAATCTTTATTATCCTTTCAGATTCCGAAACCGTAATTGAGATCTTTTCTTCTCCTTTCTTTAGAATCCCCTGCTCAAGAGCCTCGTCAATTGAATCGGCTGCGTTTTGTACATACTCCCTATATAAGTCCAACGGAGATACATACAATCCGCTTGTAAGGGACTCTAGTGTGAACTTTCCAATTAATAACTGATGCTCCACTATTCTGTCTCCTATAATTCAAATATGCTTATCTGATGATACAGTTCTTTAATCTGTTCTTCTATTACAGAAATTATTTGTGTATCACCAGGCTGAGCGCCATTTGTCTTTATTAATACATCTTTCAATTCATCCAAATGTAATAATAGAATTTTTCTTATTGGCGCCTCTTTTAATTCGTATGCGCTGTTCATAATAATCTGCTCCTCTTGTTTTGAAAGCAAATTACTCACGTGAAAATATGGAATGAACTGTAATAATGCGAAATCAAAATCAACTAAGCGTTTGGATTTGTTTGCCTTTATTAGCATCGTTAATTTATCATTATCATGCCCGCTGAACAGATCGATTTTTTTCAACAAATCTGTACATACTTTTTCCCCAAAATTTTCAAGTATACCGGCGATTACTTTGTATCCCGGTTTCGAACTCAGTATCGTTTCAACGATACGAGAATACATAAACGGGAGTTCCTCTGAAATAAATGTGCTAATTATTCTTTTTGTATCCTCCGTGCAATCCGAGAATACTCGAATTGTTGCACTTGGCGTAAGATAAAGAAAATACAATTTTTTCAGTTCTTCATTTTCAATTTTGTCTAACGTTTCCACGCTAAATCTATTACACCCAATATATTCCAGAACTGTATCCTTCTCGAACATCGAATAATACTTCATCCAGGTGTCGATAAGATGTCTATTTTCAGACCACTGTGTATACCGAATCTCTCTTTCAAATTTCGGCTCATCTTTTCTTTCTACAAAATGACCACGTTTATTTAACAATCTTTCAGGCATTGCAAGATACATCACGAAGTCTTCGGCTGTCTTACCAAAATCTGCCTCAAAGAAGGATCTTCCCTGGATACCTTTTCCCTGTGTTGGTATCAACATGCACTGTAGAGCTCGAAGATATTTTGCATTCCAATTAGCACCAATAAATCCTCTTTGATCATTATCTAGCGGAATATATCTCATAGGGAACGAAAAAATAGCAATTTTTCTTCCCAGCTCCTCGGTTAAATTTTCGCCAAGCTCCATAGTCAGGTGCATGCGATAGAATAAGTCCTCTGGTGTATCCGCATGATAAGAGTGCCCTTTACCAGTGAAATCCTCTCCATTGTATAAAAGGTAATTGGACATATGATCAATCCCTGCCCTTGCACACAATGTAATCGCGCGCACATATACATCTTCATCTTCAATATGATCAAAGGCGATACGTGCTGGTTTTATTGCTAATTCTCCTAACCTTTGTGCTTTATGCTCATTAAGTAAAAATGCATCTAACCCCTGGTTGAAATCAACATGTCTTACAACAGTTTTTCCTGTTTTCGGATTTACAAATGTTGCACCTTTTTCAAATCCTAATGCTTTTATCTCATCAATTATTTGATCAAATTTGGGAGATCTCAAAACATTATTATCCATCAACAAAAGGTCTCGTTTTGGTCCAAACTCTTTATCAATTCTCTTAATACTATCTGAAATAGATACATATGGCTCATATGTAGGTTCCAATGTTTTAACCGCACAAAAAGTACAGTTCATACCACAGCCCCTAGTCATATATGTAAAGTATGCATCCTCCGCAGGATATTTATACTCATCCTTTATATCGTCCAATATCCCGTAATCCAAAGGAAGTGTGTCGATACACTCCTCCCCTTTTAATCCAAGGGTACCTTCGTGATTAAGAAGTCCGGTATTATTTATTACAGTAGGAAATTCCCTTGCAATCCACTCCGGCTGCAGTGTTGCCAGGATACCTCCCGTAAAAACCTTTCCGCCTGGTTTTACTACAGACAGCGCATATTGTAATGCTTTTTTTGTATTTTCCCACTCGAAGGTAAAAAGAGTAGTTACATATACTCTATCCCATTTTTTATTTTCTAGTCCCTCCGGTAATCTTCCCTTTGCGAATCTTACATAATCGTGCATGATATAACGATGAAAATACGCAATTTTCATTAGCCCGATTGGTGGGTATTTATTTTTGTATGCCGGTTCAATTAACAATATATCTTCCACGATTAAACTCCTACGCATAGTGAAACCGTCCTGGAGCGCTATCATCAGAACGGTTTCATTATAACCATTTTCTTTTGATTTGTCGATCCCTGACTTCTCTACTATTTTTTCTTATCAATTTCTTTCATTAACTGAGTTACTGCTGTATTAATTTTTCTCAATGAAAATAATATGTCTTTACTATTGCCAACAGCCTCTTTTTTTAACTCATCGCAAAAATCTTTTTCTGAAATTAATCTCTGAAATTTTTTTACTTTTTCATAGTTGTCACCGCTTCTTCCGGTGGCCTCAAAACGTGCATGGGCCTCTTCTAAGTCGATATCACCTTTAATATAATCCTGCATTATATGCGTTGAACTTTTACCCTCATCAGAAGCAATTTTTCCCAGTATATCTCTTACGTCCTGAGCTCTGACAATTTCCCCTGTCTTTACCTGCTTTGCGAAAAACGAATCCATCTCTGGATAAGTGTTTCGATATTGTTTAATGCCTTTGTTCTGTACATACTGCTCATACATATTCCAATGAGATTGATGAGTATCATTATGCTCTACCATCAAGCCATATATCTCACAGTATTTTTTTACAGTTATCGCTGAAATACCCACTTGTTTTCCCAAGGCGGAATCCGAACATCCCAATTCCTTCTTTTGTCTATAAATATAGGCGGCTTGTTCAAATTTACTCCAATCCTTTTTAGGATTTAAATGGAATGTACCGAGAAGTGTAAATATATCTGAGTCAGAAATATCCTCTGGTAATATCTGCACCAAGACTCTAGACCATTTAAGTGGGTCATTTTTTGCTAAAATTCTGTATGCTGCCAGGCGGCTATTTCCCTCCAACACAACATATCTATCTTTTCGTTTGACCACTATCAGCGGCTCAATAAGGCCACCATTTTGCATGATTTGTGACTTCAAACTCTTAACATGGTCCAGTGAACACATTATCTCTTCAATTTCTGTCTGAGTCGGATTATCGTGTCCATTTTCATGCAATACCGAATATACTCTAGGATTATCAATGTAAAACAATAAATCTTGTTGTAATAATTCTGTTTCGGTAACTTCAAACTTTTTCTGTCCAATAACTCTTATTCCCATACTGCCACCTTATTCATCTACTTCTTCAAATTCCAAAATGCTTTTTACAATATCTCCAAAACTATAATCAGCCACGCCTTGATAATCTCCTAAGCTGATATCTCCCTGTGATAATGCCGCTGCATTTTGCTTAGCTTTCAATAATAAGTCAACCCATTCATCTATACTGTCCTTAATAATAATATTATGAACATAGCATGTTTTTTTCTGTGAAATGCGGTGTATTCTATCCTGTGCCTGCAAATAATCATCTAGGCTGAAACCTCTATCATAGAAAATAACATGATTAGCCATTGTTAGTGTCAGACCTTCTTTTGCAGATGCTGGAGTTGCAAAGAGAATACGAATATCATCATCATGAAATTTTTGGACAGAACGATTTCTAGCATCCATATTCATTTTCCCATGTATTTTTACAGTACCTAAATCCTGATACTTTTTAGTGAAGTAATCTATATTCTCAATAAAATTACTCCATACAATACATTTTTCACCATTTGCCAATATTTTTTGAATAAGTTCATCCAACAAAGGCTCCTTTGCAGATGCTTCGCATTCCTCGTCTACCAATTTGGGATTTGATGTAACCTGTATTAAGCGAAGTAGACGCTTGACAATTGCAGAGGAATCATCAATATATCTTTCACCATCTCTTACCACTTCAGCATATAATTCAGTTCTTATCCGCTCGTACAACTCCTCTTGCATACGATTGAATTCTGTAACTTCCTGTATATATACTTTATCCGGCAGTGTAATGATTCCACTATTTTTTGTTTCGCGAACTGTAAAAGAACTTATCCTATTAAAAATCTGGGAAATATTATCTTCAAACTCTTTCTGTAAATCAGTATTTCTACTAAGTTTATTGCTAAGGTCTGTTTCCTTTTTAAACTCGTTAAAATCAGCCCCCAGACTTTCTCCAAAGTCCAAAAAATATATCTGTGCCCAGATATCATATGGTCTATTGGCTACAGGTGTACCTGTCATTATAATTCTTCGCTGAAACAACGGAGCCAACTCAAAATAGGTCTTTGTTAATTTTGAATTAGGATTCTTCAATTTTGCAGACTCATCAATAATTATCCCGACATTTCTAACTTTCAAATACAATTCGAATTGTTGTTTTTCTGTTTCTAGAGTCTCAAAATTTGTCAACACCACTCTGTATGGTCCACAAAAAATTCGGTAGTTATTATTTTTATCTGTATTTAACACTGCAGGTTTTATCGAAGTATGGTCTTTAAACTCGTTAACCCAGTTTGCAACCAGCTGTTTTTTGGTAACAATTAAAGCAGTATCCATCGAACACTTTGACAGCCAATATAAAAGCACATCAATGGCAATTTTAGTTTTACCCAATCCCTGCTCATGAAAAATCGCAGCATATTCTAAATCTTTCACCGCATCTACAGCTTCTTGCTGATACGGAAAAGCCTTAAATTTGGCTATATATTTAGGCTCTCGTTTTAACTTGTTACTTTTCATAACTATACAATCATTCCAATCGCTTTTACTTCATAATCCCCAGGTATTTCTTTCTTGATTTTTACAAGGATATTATTTGCCCTGGCCCGGTCTTCAAGAGGAACTGCCAAAACAAATGTTGCATGTCCCTGGTTTAATGAACATTTTTTCAAGTATGAGTAATACTGATTTATACTATGTTCTCTCAAAATGTCATCACTTGTTTTTGCCTCTCCTATAAACATAACACCGTTGTATTCAAAAAATACGTCTGGTCTGTATCCTTCCATTGTCAATTGAGGAAGCGGTCGTCCATCATTAATATCGGTTTCGATAAAATAACTCAAATCCTCCCCAACGCTATCTTTAATAAATCTTAAGGCGTATTCAACTAAAACCTTATGCTTATTTGATTCTCCCATATCAGTTACCATCAATTTCATCTAAGACTATGCTCTGCACTGTCTCAACTACTTTTCGTAGTGCGTTTAATTTTTCCTCATACTCAGCATCTGTTTTTAGCTTAAGAACCTCCACATGTGTAATGTCAAACATTCTCTTTGAAAGTTCATTGGCCAACATCTCGTAGGTAACATTTTTCAGAGAATCCGGTGTGATATCCTCAGCTTCTAAAATTTTCTTAGCCGCAGCCGTGTCATGCTTTAAAAAAGCCTGCCTTGCTCTTTTACTATTCAGAATCTGTGGTAATCGTCTCACGTCTTCTAATCGAGAGAATTTTTCATCTACCATCCATTGTGCAAAATCAGTTTTGTCATATCCATGTAGCTGAAGACTTTCCACAACATTCTTTTTTTGTAATTCAACAAAGCCGGAAAATTTCTTTTGATCGAACTGTGTGTCATCCTCACATAGTGGAGCATATATATCTCTCATATCTTTATATGCTTGAATCATATAGCGAATTTCTGATGCTTTTGAGGATCCACCACAATACGCCAAAAGTTCTTTCATAGGCATTTTCTCTTCGTCCGAAAGAAAGGTTAAATATTTCGCCTTGGCATAAGCATCCCAATCTCTTGGTCCAACCAAATGTGCCTGTAACCGAATTGAGTGCATTTCATTATTTTCGAGATTCTCATAGATGATAGCCCTTATTTTATTCCAATTTCCTGGCACATTGTCCCTAATAAAATCTCTATATATTTGCAGACGAGTGTTACCCTCGATAACTACGTATCTGCCATCCGGAAAGTGATTTACAATAATTGGATTAATGATTCCACCATGCTCCTTGATAGACTCCTTTAAACTTGCACAACTGTCAGTTCCAGTTCCTAGCAGCATAGCAAGTAATTCTCCTGATCTGCTTTCTTCCGGATAGTTTTGTAAATAATTTTGTATACGCGGATTTGTAAAATCCAAATCTAATAAAGCTGTATCAATCTCAGTATATGAACTCATTTAGCGCCCTCCTCTATCTCATCACTATTTTTTCTTGTACGCCTGGGATCTTCAGGCTTTATCGCATTATCAGGTATTAGCCATGTATTTCCCTTCATAATCGCTCCTTCGATCCGCCCATTTGTACAGTATGTTGTTACTCTTCGTCTAGAGAGCCCCCACTTTTTTGCCATTTCGGTTGTTGTTAAAAGTTCCATATACTTCCTCCATATTACAATGACAACATATTTATTATAATCCTTTAGAGGAACACTTTCAATGGAATATCTTGTACAAATGGTAAAATCCGCGGACACGCTTTATGCCGATAAAGTTTCGGCGCACAAGCAGTTGTCCGCGGATTTTACTTCCCCCCTTGTGGGGAAATTCTATATTCTCATAATTTTTCACTAAAAACACAGGTTCATATCCTGCGATAATCGCCGGAAACCCACTTAAACCGGGGCTTTTCTCGACAGTAAACAGACGGTCTCCACATGGACCCCCTGGCAGAACTGATCCACTGCACAGGCGTGGGTCATCTCATATCCAGCCTCATAAAATGCCGGGAGGTCTCTCACAAGACTTGTAACCTTGCAGGAAATGTATACAATCTGGTCTACGCCGTAAGCCAGGATCTTTGGAAGGGCTTTGGGGTGAACGCCATCTCTTGGTGGATCAAGGATGATCATATCCGGTTTCTCCGGCACATCGTCCAGAACCTTCAGCACATCTCCGGCAATAAAACGACAGTTATTGATGCTGTTAAGTGCAGCGTTTACTCTGGCGGCTTTTACCGCGTCTTCCACGATCTCCACACCGATCACCTCGCTGGCAACGGACGCCGCAAGCTGGGCAATGGTGCCGGTTCCGCTGTAAAGGTCAAACACCACCTTGTCTCTGGTATCTCCTACATATTCCCGTACCTTGGAATACAGAATCTCCGCAGCCAGGGAATTTGGCTGGAAAAAGGAAAATGTGCTGATCTTAAATTTCAGTCCAAGAAGTTCTTCATAGAAATAATCCTTTCCGTAAAGGATCTTCGTCTCGTCGCTCTGCACTACATCAGATAAAGAATCATTTAAAATGTGCATGATCCCCACGATCTTCCCTTCCAGCGGAAGTGCAAGAAGCTGTTCTTTCAGAGGCTCCAGATCATATTCTTCCTGGGTGGTGGTTACCACATGGACCAGGATCTCACCACTTGTAACACCTCTTCGAAGAAGAAGATGTCGAAGATACCCCACATGCTGCAGCTTTTTATAGAAGCTGGCATTACGCTCCAGGAAAAACTCCCGCACACAGACCAGGATCTTTGTCATATCCGGATGGACCAGCTTACAGTCATCCGTATTCAGGATATCGTAAGTGCTTCCCTTTTTGTGAAGTCCAAGGGACAGCGGCCCATCCTTATACTCATCCCCAAAAGAAAACTCCATCTTATTGCGGTACCCGAACTCAATGGGACTGCCATAGATCCCATCCCAGTGATATAAACGATCCGCAGCCTCAGCTTTTTCTGTCACATCACTGTTCTTCCCGATCTTAGCCAGACTTTCTCTCACTGCCCCATCCAGAAGTTCCCTCACCTGACATTCCTTCATCTCCTTCTGTGCCTCATAGCTCATGGTCTGATACATGCAGCCGCCACATGCCGGAAACTCCTGACAGGCAGGTTCTCTTGTCTCCAGCGGAGATTTCTCCAGGACCTCCAGAAGACGTCCTTCCGCCCGGCCGGAACGTTTCTTATTGATCATAAACCTGACTTTCTGTCCCGGGATTCCGTTTTTTACAATTACTTTCTGGTCATCAACCCAAACAAAACCTTTGTTTGGAAATTCCACTTTTTCTATAATACCTTCGTAAATTTCACCTTTTTTCATAAATCCTCTTTCTGTTTTATAACTAGTACAGCGTTTCACGGTCCGTCTTCAAAAATCAAGCCCCGGTATCGCGCCGGGGCTTCAATTATCCGCTTCTCATATTCATACATAACAGACTGCCATTCTGATCTGCTCAAAACAGCCTCTGCAGTGAAAGTTCTTACTCTTCCTCATCCTCGAAATAATCATCGAAGTCATCATCAAAATCTTCTTCAAAATCTTCCAGATAATCCGGAGCGAAGAAACGGTATACTGCAAACGCAATACCGGCAACAGCTGCAACAGCACCGATGATCGCCAGTACCCAAAGGACTGTGTTCTTATCTTTCTCTTCTTCTTTTTTCTTCAGTGTTGCGAGCAGTTCTTCAAGTTTTGTTGTATTTAAATTCATAACACTGCACCATCCTTTCTTTCTGTTCGGCTGTACTTTCTGTCAGTAAATCTACAGCGCAGCGTTTTTTGAGGTCGCTGCACCCGAGCCTTTTTTTAATGTTCTTATTATACCACCATATGTCTGGTTTTACCAGAACTTACACAAATTTTCGCAGAAACATTCTGTAAAAAAATCGCCGTATTTCCGGCATTTCCGGAAAGATACGGCGGTTTTCTCTTATTCTTTATGGGTTCCTCGGATCACTTTGATCCCGCGTTCTTCTATCAGACCGCAGATCTGTGTTATCCGCGGACATTCCTTTTTTTCCTCATTCAGACGGCATACCCCGACATGGATGACGCTGATCTTTTCACTGACCAGCCGGTCTGCCTTTTCCAAAATTCCCTCATCTTCAGCAGGTTCTTTTGCATTGGTTTCTTTGCATCCGTTGCATGTCATCACAGCTGCCAGAATCGTATCTTCCGGATAGCCGGAAAAAAAATCTCTTCTTTCCCGAAATGCAGACAGACATCCTGCCCTGGTACACACATCATTGGAATTAAGGCATGTCAAAATCCCGATCTTTTTCATCTTTTTCCCTCTATGCATCCCGCCTCACAGCCAGAATCATAAAAACAAAATATGCATCTTTCCGCGGCTGTCGTAAACGATCTCCGCTTCTACTTTATAGATCCTGCGGATCAGCTCCGGGGTCAGGACTTCTTCCGGCGTTCCGTAACCTTCCAGAACTCCGTCCTTCAGTACATAGATCTTATCACAGTATGCTGCTGCAATATTCAGATCGTGAATAGCGGAGATCACGGTTACATTAAGTTTTTTCACCAGCTCCATCAGCATGATCTGGTGGGTAATGTCCAGATGATTGGTAGGCTCATCCAGAATCAGTGCAGAGGTCTGCTGGGCAAGTGCTCTTGCCAGGATCACCCTCTGCTGCTCTCCTCCGGAAAGAGTGGAAAAGGTACGGTCTGCAAACGCCTCCATCTGTACGGTTTTCAGCGCTTCATCCACGATCTGGTAATCTTTTGCATTGTCCCGTTCCAGAGTCTTTTTATGAGGCGCACGCCCCATAAGAACCACCTCGCGGACCGTAAAATCAAAATTATAATAATTGTGCTGTGCCACCACGGCCATTTTTTTCGCAGAGCTTCGAACACTCATGGAATGAAGCTCCTCGCCGTCCAGATACACGGCTCCTGCGTCTGGTTTCAGAATACGGTAAATGCATTTCAGCAAAGTGGATTTTCCGCTTCCGTTTGGTCCGATGATTCCTACCAGTTCCTTATCCTGGGATTCCATGGAGATTCCCTTCAGGATCTGTCTGGCGTGAAAGCCAACCTGAATATTTTCTGTGGTGATCTTCATTACCGGGCACCTCCGAATCCATAGGATTTCCGCACAAGCAGATAAATAAAGCAGGGAGCACCGATAATGGATACCAGCACACCGATGGGCATCTCGGAATTTTTAAGGATCACACGACATGCCACATCGCACCAGATCAGAAACGATGCACCAAGAAGCGCACTTAAGGGGAGCAGTTTTCTGTGATCTGTTCCAAAAAGGATCCGGACCACATGAGGGATCACCAGTCCCACAAATCCGATTACACCGGCACAGTACACGGCAAATCCGATCATAACAGAAGCAATGATCAGATAAAAAGTCCGCAGTCTGTGCAGATCTGTTCCAAGGGTAATGGATACGTCATCTCCCAGAAGCATCAGATTCAGGTTCCGGTACTGCGTCCAGAAAACAGCCACGCACACCAGCGTGACCGGAAGCATTACACCCACTCTGGTCCAGCTTGCTCCGGCAAGACTTCCCATGCTCCACTTCATAACTTCTGTTGCCGCATTTTTGTCATTGGTAATATAAATGACAAAATTGGAAAAAGCAGAACAGACTGCGCTGACCGCCATTCCCGCAAGGATCAGTTTTGCGGAAGTTGCCTTTCCACCCATGTTTGCAATGGCGATCACCGCAAAAGAAGTGATCATCGCGCCAATGAAAGCTGTGATTCCCACAGAGTTTCCACCAAGAAAGCTTCCGATTCCAAGCATGATGGCCAGTGTGGCACCCAGAGATGCACCAGATGAGATACCCAGCACATACGGGTCTGCCAGCGGGTTCTGCACGATAGCCTGCATCACCACGCCGCACACGGAAAGAGCCATTCCAACTGCCAGAGCCAGAAGGACTCTAGGCAGCCGGATCAGCCACACAACATCATGAACTGCGCCTTCCGCATAGGCGGACAGACTTTTTATATGAAACAATTTATAAGCGATAACGCTGTATACATCCTTCAGTGACAGATCCGCATTTCCAAAAGTGATGGCTGCAAGTATGGAAAAAATAAGGAATCCTGCAAGTCCGATGAGAACTGCCACATACATGGATGTTCTGAGCACCTTATCTTTTTTTCTCTGTGAAGCTGTTTCTTTCACTGCATTTTCTCCGATCAGTCAAGATTTACGTCCGGATATAATCCCTTTGCAAAAGTTTCGATTCCGTCCTGGGTACGTGTTGCACTTGCATACATCTCACTGAGCATGATCGGGTAAACACGTCCGTTCTTTACTGCGTCAAGGCTCTTCAGGGACTCATCATCCTGGATCACTGCAAGCTGGCTGTTCTTAACAGTTTCCGGATCATCTCCTGCATATGGCATGTAAACCACAAAGATCACGTCAGGGTTGGCTGCGATGATATCCTCTTTTCCAACGGTGGAAGCATCCGGGTTTGCAAGAGTTGCGCCTAACTGTGTTACCATATCTCCGCCAAGGCTCTTTACGCCATAGTTTGTGATGTCATCTCCAAGAGGCTCCAATACCATTACGCTTGGTTTGTCTTTTACATCTGCAGTTGCAGTAAGAGTTTTGTCGATCACTGCTTTTGCATCATCAACGATAGCCTGTGCTTTGTCCTGTACATCGAAGATCTTTCCGATATTTAAGATATCTGTGAATTCATTTTCCAGTGTTCTGTCGCCGTCCGGACGAGTATTGGTGTTGTAGTAGGTGTTGCAGCCTTTGTCGATCCAGTCTGTTACATTTCCCAGATTCTTATCAGAGAAAAGAGAGCTCCAGGATAAGATCATGTCCGGCTCCAGCATTGTTACAGTTTCAAGGGATGGGGTAAATTCGTCAAGATAATTTGTTTTTGAGAATGCTTCTTTGAGATCTTCCGGAACTTCATTATCAAGACCTGCGGTAGCTACCAGGTGGTCTTCCAGACCAAGTGCGAGCATAGTCTCAATGCTTCCCTGATATACAGCAAGGACTTTTTCCGGTGCTTTTTCATAAGTGGTTTCGATTTCGTTTCCATCGTAATCATAGGTTGTGATGGTCAGAGGATATTCTGTCTTGGTTGCCTCTGCGGAAGAATCTTCGGTGTCTGCAGACTCTGTACTGTCTTCTGCTGCCGGCTGGTTGTCTTCCTTGATGGTCTCGGAGTCTGCTCTCTCTGCGGCATAAACAGCCGGAGCTGCTGATACGGTCATTGCCGCTGCCATTACCATTGCCATGATTCTTGTGGATACATACTTGTTTTTCATTTCATTTCCTCTCTTTTCGCCTGTTTTATCTCCTGTTGCCTATGGGTAACCGAAAAGATGGGGCTTCATAAAATCTGCACGGAACACTTTGTACGGAAGCTCCCACTTACATACTGTCAAGCAGGTTTCCTGACTTACAGACTCAGAAAAAACTCCGCAAAATAAAAACTGATACACCATTCATCTTTTAGCCGATCATGAATGATGTATCAGAATTTTCTCCAGAATCTCTCTGACATCGGGATTTCGCCTTCTCACATGAGTTTCTGCAATGGCATGTGAAATCCCTTCTTCTGTATACAGTGGCCGCAACCGCTCAGGCTTTTTACCCGATTCCCTCCTCACAGTATCCGGCAGCATATGTGCCGGTGATACTGTTCACTTCACAGCAATTCAATTACGCTGATACTGATTCTAACATACCGGTTTTCCAATTACAACCTTGAGGCCGGATTTTTACAGTTTTTTGCAGAAATAGTCTGCCCGGAGAGATCCCTCTCAGATCTTCTTCAGCTTGGCAAAACCGGCGAACATTTTTTTCACGCCGACTTTGTCAAAGTCTACCGTCACTTCGTAGTCTCTGCCGCCGTCTGCGATATTTTTTACGATACCGACTCCGAATTTCACATGACGGACCGTGTCTCCCTCACCATAGTCCAGGCTGTCCGCCTTCTTCACTGTGAAATCTTTTTTCTGCAGGGTGCTCTTTGCCTGGAAATTCATTTTCATCTGGGCATAGGCGCTTTTCGGAGATACGATATCATCTACTCTGGGCTTTTTCTCCTGAATGGTATGTCCAAGATCTACCAGCTCCCGTGGAACCTCCCTTACAAAACGTGACACACGGTTATACTGAGTCTCCCCACGGATCATCCGCTGTTTTGCACAGGTTAAAGTCAGTTCCTTCATGGCACGGGTGATTCCCACATAACAGAGCCTTCGCTCCTCCTCGATATCCGACGGATCACCGGACCAGATGGAAGCATATCCCGGAAAAACACCGTCCTCCATTCCCACGATAAATACATTGGGGAATTCCAGTCCCTTGGCACTGTGAAGGGTCATCAGCAACACATAATCCTGATCCGGATCAACAGAATCGATATCTGCCACCAGTGCGATCTCCTCCAGAAATGCAGAAAGTGTTGCCGGCTGTCCGGCCTCCTCCATGGCTTCCTGGAAGGATTCTGTCTTGGAGATCAGCTCATCGATATTTTCGATCCTCGCCTGAGCCTCCTCCGTTTTCTCTGCCTCCAGTTCCTTCACATAACCGGTAAGTTCAATGACCTCTTCCAGAGTTTCACGGACTGTATAAGCCTCCGCCTTGCTCTTAAGTCCCTGGATAAAGGAAACAAAATCGTTGATCTTGGAAGCAGCGCGGCCAATGGACGGCACTTCCTCAACCACTCGGAGCGCATCATAGAAGCTTAAATTCATATTGTCCGCATAATCCTGGACACGACCGATACTGGTAGCTCCGATTCCACGCTTTGGCACATTTAAGATTCTGCGCACTGCGAGGTCATCACTTGCATTATCAATAGTCTTGAGGTAACTCAAAAGATCCTTGATCTCCTTGCGCGCATAGAAATTAACCCCGCCAACGATCTTGTAAGGAACATTCGCCAGGAGGAATTTTTCCTCAAAAAGACGTGACTGGGCATTGGTTCTGTAAAGTACTGCACAGTCCTTGTACTGGAATCTGCCGCTCCTGCGTCCCTGCATGATCTCGCCGGTTACATATTCCGCTTCCTCGAAACCATTGTTGAACTGACGGAAATGGACTTTATCCCCCTCTTCGTTCTCTGTCCAGAGAGTTTTTTCCTTACGCTCTGTATTGTGGACGATCACCTCATTGGCTGCGTTAAGGATGTTCTTGGTAGAACGGTAATTCTGCTCCAGGCGCACCACCTTAGCTTCCGGGAAAACCTTCTCAAAGCCAAGGATATTTCCGATATTTGCCCCGCGGAAACGGTAAATAGACTGGTCATCATCACCTACAACACAAAGATTCTTGTATTTCTCAGCAAGAAGACTTACTAATTTAAACTGTGCCGTGTTGGTGTCCTGATACTCATCCACCATGATATAACGGAACCGTTCCTGATAATAATCCAGGATATCCGGATTGTGCTGAAAAAGCTCCACCGTTTTCATGATCAGGTCATCAAAATCCAGTGCATTGTTTCCCCTTAAAATGGACTGGTATTCCTTATACATGCCTGCGATCTTCCGTGCATCCGGATCACCGCCTGCATTCAGCTCCAGCTCTTCCGGCGTGATCAGTTCGTCCTTCGCATGGGAAATCTCTCCCAAAACAGCACGTTCTTTGTATATTTTCGTATTTACATCAAATTTCCGGAAGATCTCTTTCATGACTGTCTTCTGGTCATCTGCATCATAAATAGTAAAATTGCTGCTAAATCCCAGCACTTCAATATGACGGCGCAGGATTCTCACGCAGGCAGAATGAAAAGTAGAAACCCATACGCTCTCCGCTCCCATTCCCGCGATCCGGTTCACACGCTCGCGCATCTCATTTGCAGCCTTATTGGTAAAAGTAATGGCCAGGATATTCCACGGATTTACTCCTTTTTCTTCCATTAAATAGGCGATCCTGTGTGTCAGCACTCTTGTTTTTCCGGAACCGGCACCTGCAAGGATCAGCAGTGGTCCCTCTGTATGTACAGCTGCTTCCCTCTGCATGGGATTTAGTGTATCCAACGCTTCATGTATACTCATTTTGATCTCCATTTCTTTTTTATATCGGCAACAGGTATCTGTTTTTAATAAGTTCCAATCGTATCTTTATATACTATCATGTCTTTCCTCACCGGTAAACCCGGAAATTCATTCCACGAATAACATTATGCCCTTCAAAAAAAGTTTCTTTACAAGTAGTATTTAAAACTATATAATAGGGAGCAGAGGTGATAAATGCGATGACAAATAATGAAAAAGACATGATGCACAGCATTTTCGAAAAAATAGCTGAGCTTGATTATATAAAACCCGATGATATCCCGAACATTGATCTGTACATGGATCAGGTGACAACTTTTATGGAAGAGAATCTTGCTTCCACCAAACGTCACGACAATGATAAGATCCTGACCAAGACCATGATCAATAATTATGCCAAGAACAAGCTTCTCCCGCCCCCCGAGAAGAAACGCTATTCCAGAGAGCATCTACTGATGCTGATCTTTATCTATTATTTTAAGAATATTCTTTCTATCAGTGATATCCAGACGCTTCTCGGACCTATCACAGATAAATATTTCAAGTCCATGACTGACAAGGATATGACCTACATCTATCAGGAGGTTTTCAGCATGGAGCAGAACCAGATCCGTTACCTCGAAAAAGATCTCCTTCGTCGTTTCAAGAGTGCAGGTGAAATCTTCCAGAACGCTGATCCGGAGGATAAGGATTTTCTCCACCAGTTCTCCTTTATCTGTCTGTTAAGCTTCGATGTTTATATGAAGAAGATGATCATTGAGAACATGATCGATCAGATGACTCCACAGAAAGACGAGACTTCCCACCACAAAGAAAAAAAGAAATGATCCACGGAACATTTTTCCGGGCAGAAGAAAAGAGACAGACATCCGCGTCCATCTCTTTTTTTGCGTTATGGCCTTACTCAGCCTTATCGTTCTCTTCTTCGTTCTTCTTCATACGTGCAAATACCATCTCATACCCATCATTACCATAGTTCAGGGAACGGTTTACACGGCTGATCGTAGCTGTGGAAGCACCCGTCTTCTCTGAGATATCAAGGTATGTACGCTTATCCGTAAGCATCTTCGCTACCTCGAAGCGCTGAGATAATGAAAGCAACTCATTGATGGTACAAACGTCCTCAAAAAACGTATAGCACTCTTCCTTGTCTTTCAAGCACAGGATCGCTTCAAACAGGTGATCCACGGCCTCCGTCCTGATTTTTTTGCTCATTGTTACGCTCCTTTGAAATTACATAATTTTCGTTTGATACAATACTGATATTTTAACACTCTAAATTGTGATAAGCAAGCATTTTAGGGAAATTTAATAAACTATTTCACATTTTTGTCTTTCCATGACGGACACATGCATTTATTCTCCGATCCTATTTGGGGTTTGCTTTTTCCTCTGTGATTGGGTATACTTAAAATAATAATTTTTAAAAGAAAAGGAGACTTATCAGATGAATCGTTTTTTTAACATGGATAATAAGTTCTTCGTGTTTATGGGACGCGTGGCAGACCTGATCCTTCTGAACATTCTGTGCATCCTCTGCTGTATTCCGATCATTACGGCAGGCGCTTCCATAACCTCTCTTTACTACGTTACACTGAAAATGGCAAGAGACGAAGAATCCTATATCATCCGGAGCTTTTTCCACGCTTTTAAGCAGAATTTCAAGCAGGCAACCATCATAAATATTATTATGCTGCTTACAGCCGGTGTTCTGTTTGTTGATCTTCGCATTGCAAGAGCCGGAGACAGTGTAATGTACAAGGGACTTTTCACTTTGTTTATCGCAGTTGCATTTATCTATGCACTGATCCTTCTGTACATTTATCCGATCCTTGCGAAATTTTACAACTCCATTAAGAACACCTTTGTCAACGCATTCCTGATGTCAGTCCGCCATCTTCCGCAGACTGCACTGATGCTCCTGATCTCCGCATCACCGGTACTGCTTTTCCTGCTTATGTCCTATACAGGCGCGGCTCAGGTACTTTCCATTCTGATCATGCTCTTTGTTTTGATGGGATTTGCGACTCTGGCTTACTGGAAATCCAAGCTTTTCGTAAAGATCTTCGATAACTACATACCGAAGGACGAAAGCGAAAAAAGCGAACTGGAAGAAGCATGAGAACACGCTGGAATGACAAGCCGTACCATTCCCTGGATTACATGCTCAGGGAGCGCTACGGCGAAAAGGTCTACCGGGTGGCTTTAAACGGCGGCATGTCCTGCCCCAACCGTGACGGCACTCTGGGAAAAAACGGCTGCATCTTCTGCAGTCAGGGAGGAAGCGGCGATTTTGCAGCAAGTGCTTCTCTTTCCATCACGGAACAGATCGATACACAGATTGCAAGCCTCTCCGCCAAAAGACCGATTCACAAATACATTGCCTATTTTCAGGCTTACACCAATACCTATGCTCCGGTGGAATATCTGCGAAAGATTTTCACAGAGGCGATCACCCATCCGGATATCGTGGCACTGTCCATCGGAACAAGGCCGGACTGCCTGGGCGATGAGGTCATGGAACTTCTTTATTCCCTGAACCGGATCAAACCCGTGTGGGTGGAGCTCGGACTTCAGACCATTCATGAAAGAACTGCTCAGTATATCCGCCGCGGCTACCCGCTCTCCTGCTTTGATGACGCAGTGAGCCGTCTCCGCAGAGGCGGGATCGAAGTGATCGTCCACACGATCCTTGGACTTCCCGGCGAAAGCCACGAGGATATCCTGGATACGATCCGTTATCTCAATGCCATGGATATTCAGGGAATCAAGCTCCAGCTTCTCCACGTACTTCGTGGTACTGATCTTGCCGCTGATTATGAATCCGGTCTTTTCCGTACTTATGAGAGAGAAGAATATCTGGATCTTGTGATCGACTGTCTGGAACAGCTGCGTCCGGATATCGTGATCCACCGTGTAACAGGCGACGGTCCGAAGGAACTTCTGATCGCACCTTTATGGGCCAGTCGTAAACGCGAGGTTCTGAACCTTCTTCATCACAGAATGAAGGAGCGGCAGAGCTTCCAGGGAAAAGCTTTTAAACCTCTTTCCCTGCGTCAGTAAAAAGGAGGCATTTTTATGGCATCACCTTTTACAACCTATAAACTTATCATTTTATATATGCTGAAGAATTCTGAGGGAGATCTTACCAATTCGCAGATCACGGATTTTATCCTGGATCGGAAATATACCAATTATTTTCAGCTCCAACAGGCCGTCTCCGAGCTGGTGGAGGCCGAACTGGTGGAAATGTCCTCCCAGTCCAACCGAACCTACTACCGGTTAACTGATGAAGGAAAAAATACTCTGAAATATTTTTCCAAAGAGCTTTCCTCAGATATCAAGAAAGAAGTCGAAGAATATCTCAATTCTCTTCACTGCAAGATTGAGGAGCATCTTCTCACTCCTGCTGATTATTATCCGACGAAAGAGGGCAGCTATTCCGTCCGCTGCCGGATCATAGAAGGCGGTGTCAACATTGTAGATCTCAGCATCAACGTTCCCAATCTGCCCGCTGCACAGTCCGTATGTGAAAGCTGGCCTTACAAATACCAGAACGTTTACGACAAAATAATGGAGGAGCTTCTCTGAGAAAGCTCCTCCTTTTTTTACCTGTTATTCTGCTTCGTCATGTATCTTCTTCATATGTTCTTTCAGCGTCTTCTCATATCCCATGTCACTTAATTCATAGAAATGCTCTCCCTCGATCTCTGAAGGCAGATATTGCTGCTTTACATAATGGTTCGGATAATTGTGGGCATATTTATAGCCAATTCCATGACCAAGGCTCTCATGGCCGCCATAGTGGGCATCCTGGAGATGTACCGGAACGGTAGTCTTCTTCGCCTTCACACAGCGCATAGCCTCCTGTATGGCGTTGACTGCCGCATTGCTCTTTGGCGCACAGGCCATGTAAGTCACAGCCTGGGAAAGAATGATCTGGGATTCCGGCATTCCCACACGTTCCACAGCCTGGGCTGCTGCCGCTGCCACGCACAGTGCCTGGGGATCTGCGTTTCCAATGTCCTCTGAGGCCAGGATCATGATCCTTCTGGCAATGAATTTCACATCTTCTCCTGCATAGAGCATTTTTGCCAGATAATAAACTGCAGCGTCCGGATCGGAACCTCGCATGCTCTTGATAAACGCTGAGATAATATCATAATGGTTGTCCCCGTTCTTATCGTAGCGCACCACACGCTTCTGAATGCACTCAGAAGCCACAGAAAGGGTCAGATGGATCTTTCCGTCCTCTCCCCGGGGTGTGGTCAGAATTCCCAGTTCTACGGCATTCAGTGCACTTCTGGCGTCACCTCCTGCCATGTCTGCCAGAAATTCCAGTGCATCATCATCGATCACTACATCGTAACTTCCCATTCCCCGCTCTGGATCGTTCACAGCCCGCAGAATCAGCTCCTTCACCTCCGGGATCTCCAGAGCCTTCAGCTCAAAGATAATAGATCTGGAAAGAAGCGCGCCGTTTACCTCGAAATAGGGATTCTCAGTAGTTGCTCCGATGAGGATAATGGTTCCGTCCTCCACAAACGGAAGAAGATAATCCTGCTGTCCCTTGTTGAAACGGTGGATCTCATCGATAAACAGGATCGTTTTTTTTCCGTACATTCCAAGGTCATCCTGGGCCTGCTTTACCACAGTTTCCATATCCTTCTTGCCTGCCACGGTTGCATTGATCTGGGTAAAATTGGCGCTTGTGGTATTGGCGATCACTTTCGCCAGAGTTGTCTTTCCGGTTCCCGGAGGGCCGTAGAAAATGACAGAGGTCAGTTTATCTGCCTTGATGGCACGGTACAGTAATTTATCTTTTCCTACGATATGCTGCTGCCCTACCACCTCATCCAGAGTCCGCGGGCGCAGTCTGGATGCAAGTGGGGATTCCTGATCCAAGGTTTTTGATTTCGCGTATTCAAATAGATCCATGGTATTCACTCCTGTTGCTTATACAAAATATGCTGCCTGATCTGTTGCGGCAGCCTGCCTGTAACTTCTTATTTCTATAATATTACCTGCTTATGTCAGAAAAAGCAAATATAAGTTTGGCGCTCCTCTATGTAACCAGCAACTCATCCACAGTTACCAGATCATAGCCTGCTGCCTTCAGCACATCCGCAACTTCAAGCGCAGCCTCCACAGAAGTCGCAAAACAGTCGTGCATCAGTATGATGGAACCGTCCTTCACCTCCCTCTGCACGATTTCTTCCACGGACTGCACATTTCTTATTTTCCAGTCCAGGGTATCTACATCCCAGAACACCGGCAGCATGGTCACACACAATTCCAGGTTCTTCGGCCAGGCACCGTAGGGTGGCCGCAGATACGTGGGATACTCTCCCGTGATCTCATAGATTGCATTGTTGGTTTTCAGGATCTGTTCGCAGGCCTGGTCACCCGGAAGCTTATTCAGCTGCACATGGTCATATGTGTGATTGCCGATGAGATGGCCATCTTTCTGCATCTGCTCTACGATCTTTTCTTTCCCCTCGATATTTTTTCCCATGAGAAAAAAGCTGGCATGGATTCCCCGCTTACGTAAGCCTTCCAGAAGCATTGGCGTATATTTCGCATGTGGGCCGTCATCGAAAGTTAGCGCTGCCCGCGGGCGGTCCTGTTCTGCGAAAACTGCAGAATCTGCGTGCAGCCGAAGCGCTCCGTCAGTTATTCCTCTATAACCCAGGACTGCCATCGCAATTCCTAACACTGTCATTACTTGGAAATATTTTTTTCGCTTATCCATACTCCCCGCCGGATTTAAACCTGCTTTTCCACAATATATGAAAAAATTCCCGGGAAAAGACTGTCAGAAGCCAGTCTCTTTCCGGGAAATTCCCATATGCTTCGTCTGATTTATTTCTTCAGGATCTCAAGTGCGCTCTCGATCTCTTCGATACATTTCTCATATCCAAGAGTACCGTTATCCAGGCACAGATTGTATTTCGTCATATCTGCCCAGTTAGCACCCATGAACCGTCTGCACAGGTCTTCCTTACGCTTGTCATCCTTCTGCATGAATTTCTCAATATCCTTTGTGCTGCCGCTGAGCTTCTTGCTCGCCTCGCAGATACGGAAATCCCAGTCTCCGTACACAAACACACGAAGAACATTTGGGTATTCTTTCAGGATCATGTTGGCGCAGCGTCCGATGATCACGCAGGACTCTGTCTCTGCCAGATGGCGGATCACCTTCGCCTGATAGTTGAACAGGTTCTCGTCCGATGTGAAATCCTTGCTCTGTGGCGGGATCAGCTCTCCTTTATAAAGTCCGGATCTTGCAAAAAGCTTCTGCTTCGCACTGACATTTTCGTCTACTCTTCCAAAAAGTTCTTCATGAATACCACTTTCCTCAGATGCCATACGGATGATATCCTTGTCATAGTAAGAAATCCCTAATTTCTTTGCAAGCTCCTCTCCGATGGTACGTCCGCCGCTTCCATACTGTCTTGCAATGGTAATTACGAAATTATCCATGATCTTCCCCCTACTCTCCAAGATATGCCTTCTGAACAGCTTCGTCATTCAGAAGATCCTGGGCCTTTCCATCCATGGTGATGCTTCCTGTCTCAAGAACATAAGCACGATCAGCAATAGAAAGTGCTTTCTTCGCATTCTGCTCAACAAGAAGTACGGTTGTACCGCTTTCGCTTACCTCACGGATGATATCAAAAATCTCATTTACAAAGATCGGTGACAGACCCATGGACGGCTCATCCATCAGGATGATCCTCGGTTTGCTCATCAGTGCACGCCCCATGGCAAGCATCTGCTGCTCACCACCGGAAAGAGTTCCTGCACGCTGTCCTTTACGTTCTTCCAGACGCGGAAATCTCTTGTATACACCGGCAAGGCTCTCTGCGATCTCTGCCTTATCCTTTCTTGTATAAGCCCCCAGAAGAAGATTCTCATAAACGGACATATCCGCAAATACTCGTCTTCCTTCCGGAACGTGTGCCATTCCCATTTCTACGATCTTATGGGCTGGTGTTCTTGTGAGGTCTTTTCCCTCAAACACAATGCTTCCGGACTTCGGAGAAAGAATTCCGGTAAGTGTCTGAAGTGTGGTTGTCTTTCCGGCACCGTTGGCACCGATCAGCGCAATAACCTCTCCCTGATTTACATGAAAAGAAATTCCCTTCAGGGCCTGGATCACACCATAGTAAACCTGGAGGTCCTTTACTTCCAACATTGCCATTGTCTCGTCCTCCTTATTCTCCCAGATATGCAGTAATAACAGTCGGGTCTTTCAGTACTGTGGATGTCTCACCCTGGATCAGTACCTGACCGAAATTCAGAACAGTCAGTTCCTCACAGATACCACCGACCAGTTTCATGTCGTGCTCGATCAGAAGAACTGTCATATCAAAATGTTCCCTCACGAAACGGATAGTATCCATCAGTTCCTGTGTCTCATTAGGATTCATACCGGCTGCCGGCTCATCCAGAAGAAGAAGCTTCGGCTCTGTGGCAAGTGCTCTGGCGATCTCAAGCTTACGCTGTTTACCATAAGGCAGGTTGCCGGCCAGTGTGTCAGCTTCTTTATCCAAGTCAAAAACCTTCAGGATCTCCATCGCTCTCTCGTTCATCTCTTTTTCCACCTTATAGTATTTCGGCAGTCTTAAGATCCCGGTCAGTGTGGAGTATGGATGATGATTGTGAAGCCCTACTTTTACATTGTCAAGAACAGGCATATCCTTGAAAAGACGGATGTTCTGGAAGGTTCTTGCGATTCCGGCCTTGTTGATCTCAATGGTGCTTTTTCCTGTGATGTCCTGGCCGTCAAGTTTGATGATTCCTTCTGTTGGTTTGTATACACCTGTGAGAAGGTTGAATACAGTTGTCTTACCGGCTCCGTTAGGTCCGATGAGGCCATAGAGCTGTCCTTTCTCAATGGTCATGTTAAAGCCGTCAACAGCACGAAGACCGCCGAACTGGATAGACAGGTTATTTACTTCCAGCATTGCCATGATCAGGCCACCTCCTTTTTCGCTTTTTTGCCTTTGAATTTTTCTACCATACGTGCTCTCCAGTCTCTCGCCGCCGGTGCCCAGTTAAAGAGCATCATGATGATCAGCACGATAGCATAGATCAGCATACGGTAGTTTGCGAATCCACGGAGAAGCTCAGGCAGTGCATAGAGGATAATTGTTGCAATGATAGATCCTCTGATATTTCCGATTCCTCCAAGTACTACATACACAAGTACCAGAATGGACATATTGTAATCGAATACAGAAACCTTAAGAAGAGAAAGGTTATGTGCATACAGCACACCTGCAACTCCTGCAAGGGCTGCAGAAATGGTAAATGCCAGCAGCTTATATCTGGTGATATTGATTCCTACAGACTCCGCTGCAATACGGTTGTCCCTGGTTGACATAATAGCACGTCCGCTTCTGGAGTTTACAAGGTTCTGTACAATAAACAATGTGAGAAGAAGCAGGATCACGCCGATCAGGAAAAAGTAATTCTTGATATCTTTATAAAGAGTTGCTGTTCCCGAAATACCAAGGGCGCCTTTTAAGATCTGCTTTCCGCCGGCTTCCAGATGAAGACCGGCTGCACTTGTTGCAACGTGAAGTCCTTTGTCATCCACGCCAATGTAAAGTACATTGATCAGGTTCTTGATGATCTCACCAAAAGCCAGTGTAACAATAGCCAGGTAGTCACCGCGGAGACGAAGTACCGGAATACCGATGATCACACCGAACAGTGCTGCAACTGCCGCACCTACAAGGATTGCAAGGATAAAGCGAGGAACCTGCGGAATGGAGTCTGCAGCAACCTGTGAAAACAGGGCACTGGAAAAAGCTCCCACGCACATGAAGCCCGCATGTCCAAGGCTCAGCTCACCGGAAAAACCGACTACCAGATTCAGGGAAACTGATGCAATGGTATAAACACAAAGGGGAACAAGAAGTCCCATAAGAAGTCTGGAAAGATTTCCAGTTGAGGAAAGTGCCTGTACGATCACAAAGAGCACAATGACAATTCCATAGTTGATCATGTTATTTTTTGTTGTTTTGTTTTTCATATTCTTCATATCGGCCACCTTACACTTTCTCCTGGATGTTCTTGCCGAACAATCCGGTAGGTTTTACAAGAAGCACGACGATCAGGACTGCAAATACGATCGCATCTGCAACCTGGGAAGAAATATAAGCTTTTCCGAAGATCTCGATGATTCCCAAAAGGATGCCGCCGACCATAGCTCCCGGAATCGAACCGATTCCACCGAATACAGCAGCTACGAAAGCTTTGATACCAGGCATGGCTCCTGTGTACGGAGTCAGTGTCGGATAAGTCTGACAGAGCAGAAGGCCTGCGATCGCTGCAAGTCCGGAACCGATGGCAAATGTGAGGGAAATTGTCGCATTGACGTTAACTCCCATCAGCTGTGCCGCATCTCTGTCCTCGGAAACCGCCTGCATGGCACGGCCAGGTTTTGTCTTTTTTACAAAGAGGGAAAGTCCCACCATGATGATGATACATGCAAGGATGGTTACGATGGTGATTCCCTTGATGGTAAGCTCACCGTCAAACAGTGTGATGGACGGAACTTTGATAACAGCTACGAAACTCTTGGCATCTGCGCCGAAGATCAGAAGTGCCAGGTTCTGAAGCAGATAACTGACACCGATAGCCGTGATAAGAACGGCCAGGTTTGAGGAAGCTTTTCTAAGTGGACTGTAAGCTACCTTCTCAATGACAACACCAAGCAGTGTACAGATCACAACGGAAAGGATCACAGCAAGGATCGGTGACATGCCGCCTCTTGTGATACAGGTAAGGATGATATAAGCTCCCACCATGATAACATCTCCGTGTGCAAAGTTCAGCATCTTGGCAATACCATAAACCATGGTATATCCAAGTGCGATGATTGCATAGATACTGCCAAGACTGATGCCGTCTTTTAAATAAGATATAAAACTCATAACGCACCTCTTTTAATTGTTTATTGATAAGGGAAAAAGGGGACGGTTCCCACTAAAGGTGACCGTCCCCTGACCCCTAACGTTAACAGAAATTACTTATTTCATCTCTACATAAGCACCGTCTTTGATCTCGAATGCTTTCGGCTCTTTATCACACTCGCCATCCTCGGTCCATTTTGCTTTTCCGGTAAGTCCGTCAAGCTCGATGTTTGCCATGGATGCGCTCATTGCTGCACTGATGTCTGCATTTTCCATATCTGGTGTGATCTTTGCATCGTCAGCTGCAAGCTGCATTGCGTAAAGTACATCATATGTATCTGCCGCAAACTGGTTCGGGATCTCACCGTTGTGAGCATCGCCGTATGCTTTTACGAAGTTCTGGCTCTTCTCATCTGTGGATGTTGCGGAGAATGGTGTCAGGAGCATAACACCCTCCGCAAGGGATTTATCGAAGTTCTCTACATTGAGGATACCATCCATGCCATCTACACCAAAGAATTTAATGTCAAGTCCTGCCTCAGATGCCTGCTGAAGGATCAGCGCATTGTCGGAATAGTAGTTCGGAAGGAAAAGAAGCTCAGCGCCGCTCTTCTTGATCTTTGCAAGCTGTACAGAATAGTCTGTGTTGCTGTCTGTTGTGTAAGCCTCATCTGCAACTACTTCAAGTCCGTCATCAGCAGCTGCTGCAACGAATGCGTCATGTACACCGGAGTTGTAGTCAGCAGCGGAATCATAAAGTACTGCTACTTTCGTTGCAAGTTTGTGCTCGGAAATGTACTGAGCAGATTTGGTTCCCTGTGCCGGGTCTGTGAAGCACATACGGAACTCGTTTGTTCCTGCTGTAATACAGTCAAGTGCTGTTGCGGATGGTGTGAAGAGGAATGTATCCTCAGCTGCCTCAGCTCCTACTGCGATACAGGAACCGGATGTTACAGTTCCACACAGCATCTGCATTCCTTTATCGATCAGGTCATTGTATGCGTTAACAGCCTTCTCCGGATCTCCCTGGTCATCACCTGCGTCAAGAATCTCTACTTTATATCCGTTGAATCCACCGTTCTCGTTGATCTCATCAGCTGCGATCTTGGCTGCGTTGTATACGTTGGTACCGTACTGTGCGTAATCACCTGTCATTGGTCCGATCACACCGATCTTAAATGTCTCATCTGCTGCAAAAACTGATGTAGGCATCATCATAGCTGCTGTCATCGCTGCTGCTGATGCAACGCCGATTACTTTCTTCCAATTCTTCATAATAATCTCTCCTCCTGCGCTTTGTCGCGTTACTAATGTTTAATGGTAAAATTATAGCATCGCATATTTTTTATTTCAAGGGCAAATTTAGTTATCTGTTGTTTTTCGTCTGATTGCACAACGCGGACACTTGTCCGCTGTACAGCTTGTGTCGTTTTTCGGCAAATTGTCTGAATTTTTTTACAAAAAAATCCAGGGAAAAATTCCCTGGACTCCTTCGTCTCTTAATACTTTACTTATGCGATTGCTTTCTTAGCGATCTCAGCAAGTGCTGTGAAGCCTGCTGCATCGTTAACTGCCATCTCTGCAAGCATCTTTCTGTTGATGTCGATGTTTGCAACTTTAAGGCCGTGCATCATTTTGCTGTAGGAAAGTCCGTTCATTCTTGCAGCTGCGTTGATACGGGCGATCCAGAGCTGTCTGAACTGACGTTTCTTCTGTTTTCTTCCTGCATAGGAGCTTGTAAGAGCTCTCATTACAGACTGTTTTGCTACTCTATACTGTTTGGAACGGGCTCCTCTGTAGCCTTTTGCCAGTTTTAATGTACGGTTATGTCTTTTCTTTGCGTTTAATCCGCCTTTAATTCTTGCCATTTCTTAATTCTCCTCCTGTTCGTCTTCTCTATCTTATAAATATGGTAATGCTTTCTTCATGCTCTTTACGTTAGTAGAATCAACAACAGTAGATTTTCTCAGATTTCTCTTTCTCTTCTGAGATTTCTTTGTAAGGATATGGCTCTTGTAGGCTTTATTTCTTACTAATTTTCCTGTACCTGTTTTTTTAAAGCGCTTTGCTGCTGCTCTGCAAGTTTTAATTTTTGGCATTATGAATTCCTCCTTGATTTGGTACTTCTAAATTTTATATAACATCCCGTTCTGCCCGGCTATTGCCGTGAAGACTGAGATATCTACCGTTTCTCAGTCAGAAACATTGTCATGCTTCTGCCTTCTACCTTCGGAGCCTTCTCTACAGTCGCTATATCGGACAGAAGATCTGCGAAGTCGTCAAGCACATGTTTGCTGCTGGACATATGTGCCATCTCTCTTCCGCGGAAACGAAGTGTAACCTTAACTCTGTCACCCTTGCTAAGGAACTTTCTTGCTGCATTTACCTTCGTCTTTAAATCGTTCGTATCAATGTTCGGGGAAAGACGCACTTCTTTGACATCGATGGTTTTCTGCTTTTTTCTGGCCTCTTTTTCTTTTCTGGCAAGCTCGTAACGGTATTTACCGTAATCAATGATCTTGCATACCGGCGGTTTCGCCTGTGGGGCAATCTTTACAAGGTCAAGCCCTGCCTCCTGTGCTTTCGCCATCGCTTCTCTGGCGGACACGATTCCAAGCTGTGCTCCGTCCGGACCAATCAAGCGTACCTCTCTGTCTCTGATCTGTTCGTTAATCATTAAACCGCTAATTGTTGTACACCTCCATGAACATGATAGAATTCGTTTTTTCTTTCTCATTGATGTGCCAGGATGATCTCCTGCACAAAAAAAGCGCAGACAGATGTCCACACTTTCAAAATTACACCTGCGCACTGATGGATTATCCGTTCGCAGTACTGTGCAATATTGACCTGAGTCGCTTGTCTTCAGCGCTGAGGTGAGAGTGAACTCTGCTTTCTTTTCGCTACGTACTCTAAGAGAATACCATGGTGTGTTGTGTTTGTCAACTGTTTTTTCCGGATTTCTTTGATATTTTTTGTTTCAGTGGCAATGACGGTTCAGAACCCAGAAAGCTTATAGCTTCCAGCTTCCAGAATAACCGGATGATCCTTCAACGTAGATGTCCATGTATCGGTCACATTTCCATCTTCATCGTTTTGCTTGTTCGAAAGTATCTGATTGTCCGCATCTGCTAATACGAAGTTGTAATCTCCTTCATTGAGCGTCTTTCCTGTCAGGAATTTCTCTTCAGTTAAATTTATTCTTCCTTTTGCTGCATAAGTATTCACAAATACGACCTTATCTGCATCTGCATCATACGTTACCTTGGATTCCAGCTGGCCTTTTCCGTTGTCTGTTACTTCTACTGTCACTTTATGTTTCGTCTGGTCTGCTGTATATTCGGACGGTACTTTCTGTACCTCGCTCAGTTCATACTCGTAGGTTCCGGCCTTGCTGTAGCTCAGTTTGGCGAATGTGATCTTTCCATTTTCATTCTTTACTGTCTGCTCTGTGTTCTCATCGCCTTCTGTCTTCGGGGTCAGCGTGAAACTGAACTGGCTTCCTTTTTATTGATAGTTTTTTTCATTTTATCACGTACAAATATGGTTCACAATGTGCCAGACATAATTAACCTGGTTTCGTAAATTTTTTGTTAATTTTCACCTTATGAGCAACGATTTTCTTCTGCAAAAAAATGGAGCCTGCCTTAGCAGACTCCGTTTCCGTATTTATTATTTCTTCATAAGCTTATTTTTATTAATTATAACAGTTCTGCTCTTTCGTCAGCTCTTTCTTGAAATTTTTTCTTTTTCTGCATATTTTTTTTCTTTTCAGACATACTTCTTTTTATGGAATCAAAACCGAAAATTTTGTGTTTCGATCCATTAATCTATTATCAGGAGGAAAATAAAATGACACTTTTAAAATGTTCCGCCCACAACTGCTGTTACAACAAAAACTCCCTCTGCTCCAAAGGTTCCATCAATGTAGATGGAGCCGAAGCCCGCTATGCAGATGATACAGCCTGCGAAAGCTTCCGTGACCAGAAAGACGGGGCTGCAATGAACGCAGTAGATTCCGGATGCGGATGTGAAACGATCAACATCGACTGCAAAGCACACAACTGCACCTACAATGAGCACTGCAAATGCACTGCTGCTTCTATCAACGTATCCGGAGATAATGCCCATCGTTGCTGTGATACAAAATGCGATACATTCGAATGCAAATGCTGATATGATCACAGCTCAGTTTCTTTATGCCTTTATGATATCACAGCGCGATTTTCTGTGATACAAAAAACCGGCAGAGATTCAGGTTCTCTGCCGTTTTTTTTATTCTCTGATAAACATTTATCTGTTCTTAAGGAAGTCCGGAATCTGGATGTCTTTCTTCTGTACAGTGCTTGTCGGTGCCTTGGTATTGAACTGTGTGGAGTTCATAGTCGGCAGACTGAAACTTGGCATATTAAGATTCATACCTGATGCAGATGTCTGACTATTCTTCTTAGCTGCTCCAAACACAGAATTGGAAGCTCTGTTTCCAAACGGAGAATTCTGGAGGTTATTGTCTGTAAGTCCTGTAGCAATAACTGTAATTCTCGCATAATCTGCAACAGAGTCATCATACATAGCACCGAAGATGATGTTTGCATCTTCACCTGTAAGCTCCTGTACATAGCTTGCTGCGTCATTGGCATCCATAAGGGAAATATCACCGGAAATATTGATGATAACATGTGTTGCTCCCTTAATAGTTGTCTCAAGAAGCGGAGAAGATACAGCCTGCTGTACAGCCTCCATAGCCTTATCATCGCCTCTTGCCTCACCGATACCGATGTGTGCGATTCCCTTGTCTGTCATAACTGTCTGTACATCTGCAAAGTCAAGATTAATCAGAGCCGGCAGATTAATCAGGTCTGTGATTCCCTGTACGGCCTGCTGAAGAACCTCGTCAGCTTTACGCAATGCTTCCGGCATAGTCGTTCTTCTGTCAACGATCTCAAGTAATTTGTCATTCGGAATGACAATTAAAGTATCAACTGCTTTCTTCAGATTTTCAATTCCTGCAAGTGCATTATTCATACGGGTCTTTGCTTCAAAGCGGAATGGCTTGGTAACAACACCGACAGTCAGGATACCCATCTCTTTCGCCGCACCGGCGATTACAGGAGCAGCACCTGTTCCTGTTCCGCCACCCATACCACAGGTAACGAAAACCATGTCAGCTCCCTCAATGATCTTCTTAACTTCCTCGATGCTCTCCTCAGCAGCCTTCTGACCAACCTCCGGCTGTGCGCCGGCGCCAAGACCCTTAGTAATTTTTTCACCAATCTGAAGTACAGTCGGAGCTTTACACAGAGTCAGGGCCTGTTTATCAGTGTTGACACCTACAAACTCAACTCCGCCAATGGCCTCTTCCACCATTCTGTTTACCGCATTATTACCTGCGCCGCCTACTCCAATTACAATAATCTTCGCAGAAGACTCAGCCTCATTCGTCATTATCTCTAACAATGTACTTCCTCCTTTATTTCTACCTGATATCCGATTCAGTGTAATTATTCCAAGCTACATATACACATAGATATATCATATATTTTTTTCGGTAATTAATCAACCACTAATTTTGTTTTTTTATACTTTTTTTACTAAATTTCGGCACTGTTTCTATTAATACAAAGATTTCCAAAACAATCTCTGGCAAAATGTCCAAAGGTTTCCAGCAAGTTTTTTTGAAAAAAACTTTCCTAATTATAATATGTCTGTGGTTCTCTTATTCATAGGCAGATTCATCACTGTAATCACCGTCTGAATATCCATCATAGCTGTCTGATTCATCACTGTAACCTGAATCAGACTCGGAGCTGTAATCACCATCTGAACTACTGTCATAAGCCGTCCCATCAGAATCACTGTTATTTTCATCTGTTCCAGTACCGGAAACATCCATGCTGTTATCCTGACTACTGTCAGATCCATCTTCGGAAGAACTATCCAAATTATCAGCACTGTCCGAATTCTGTGCATTCTCTGCAGATCCTACATAATTACCGTCGCGGTCATACTCACTGACACCATCATAGCCGCCATCCGCCCGGTATCCGCCTTTCCAACTGCCATTGACTGACATACTCTCCTCCGTAGGTGCCGGTCCCACATAGTTCATATCTGCATCGTACTCTCCACTTCCTGTATAATCGCCTTCCTCATCGTATCCACCGACCCATTTGGAAAGTGCATATTCCAGATCACTCTGTGGCTTCGGACCAACATAATTGCCGTTTTCATCGTATTCACCCTCGCCGGTATAATTGCCTTCTTCATCATACCCACCGGTCCAGCTTTCGGCAGTATCTGCTGTCTCATCCTGTTCCTGTTCCAGAGTTATGATCTTGGAGCTGTCATTCACATTCTCCACATGAAGAATTCCTTTTTTTCCGGAAATCATCGGAAGAATTGCCAGCACTCTCGCCATCTTGTCTTCCAGATATTCATCTTTTCCAAGCTTTACAGTTATATCTCCGTAAAGCAGACTGATCTGTCCGTCATCACCGAATTCAATATGATCCGGAATCTTGTCATTCTTTTGAAATATGGTTGACAGTGCTACTGCCGTGTTCATAACCGTTTTATCCTTGATCGGAAGCTCCTCATTATAAAGCACATGCTTAACTTTTATTCCATCAAAAAACGGCACTTTTTCATTTCTGACTGTGGAACTCTCGATAAAAGTTCCATTCCTGTCAAAATATATGTAACTGTCCAGATATGGAATACAGCCTACGATATCCTTCTCTTTGACACTGACACAAATCGTATGCCGATTCAGTCTGGTAACCGTATAACCCTGTATAAACGGAACATCTTTTGTATCTTTTTTCGTGTAGAGAATGGGTGCCAGAACCGAATTGGACGCAAGTGGTCCCCTGAGAACCATTTTTTTAATCTGCTTCTCGGAGTAATGGCTGCTTCCCATCACCTGTACTTCATCCACCTGATAATACGTAAAAAAGAAAATAATTCCTGCCAGCAGCAGAACTACGATCATTCCTGCTGCTGCAAGCGGTTTTTTTCTGTTTTTTTTCATAAAGCTCCTCTGTCCTTTATCAAAAGACCGCCCAGTGCGGTCAGATCTTCACAGATATGCTCATAGCCCCTCTCAATAAACCGGCAACCTCGAATCCGGGTAGTCCCGTCTGCTGCAAGTGCTGCAATTACCAGTGCCGCTCCGCCGCGAAGTTCCTGTGCCTCCACAGTGCAGCCCTTAAGTGGAAAACCTCCGTCTATCACAGCGGTTCCGTCTTTAATCTCAATCCTGGCTCCCATCCGGTTCAGCCATGGAGCTGTCTTATATCTGTCTTCAAATATCTTCTCTCTGATTCTGCTTATCCCCGAAATGGTCGCAAGTACCGCCATGACCGGCGACTGCAGATCTGTCGGAAATCCCGGATAAACCTCTGTCTCAAGAAGTGCAAGAGGCAACCCTGTCTTTTTTCCATTGACTATTAGTTTACCACCAAAAATATGATATTGTCCACCCATTTTCCGATATACTTCCAGGATTCCATCCATCTCTCCGATGGGAGGATTTTCGATAATGATCTCTCCGCGCGTGGCTGCTGCTGCCATAAGATACGTCCCTGCCACGATGCGATCCGGCGGAATTACCCCATCGCCCGGATGAAGACTTTTCACGCCGTCAATACAGATGCAGTTTTTTTCCGGAAAGGATATCTGCGCGCCCATTCCGTTCAGATACCGGACAAGCCATCTGATCTCCGGTTCGGCCGCACCTCCATGAAGTATTGTTCTTCCCTCTGCAAGTGCAGCCGCCAGAACCGCCTGCTCGGTTGCCCCTACACTGCTTTTTGGAAAAAATATCTCTGCACCTTTCAGTTTTCCACAGCTTCCTGTGATCTTGCTTCCATTTTCCACGATTTCAGCGCCAAAACTGCGTAAAACCTGTATATGAAGGTCCACCGGCCGTTTTCCGATCACACATCCGCCCGGATAACCGGTGCTGGCTTTTTTATTTCGTCCCAGCATTGCCCCCAGAAGTATCACGGAAGACCGCATTTTTCCGGAAAAAGCTTCCGGGATCACAGTACCGTCTGCACGGCTGCAGTCCAGATAAAGGTCATGATCCTGCCACCATGTCACCGCCCCCAGAGCTTTGAGGATTTTTTCCATGAGAAATACATCTGCGATTTTCGGACACCCCCGCAGCACACTGGTTCCATCACTCAGAAGCGCAGATGCCATAATTGGCAGTGCCGCATTTTTCGACCCCTGGATCCTTACCGTTCCGTTCAGTGGCTTTCCTCCGGTTACGATGATCTCATCGCTCACATCCAAGCCTTCCACTCCTAAAACGGGCCTCTTGCTTTTTATTCTATGCAGCTTTTCTCTGTCTGTGACTGCTCACACTTAATGCCAGCCCCATTTCTCCCATGAGAAAAACTACCGAGGTACCGCCATAGCTTACAAACGGCAGCGTGATTCCTGTATTTGGTATGGTGTTGGTCACAACCGCAATGTTCAGAATCACCTGTATCGCCATATGTGCCATGATCCCGGCACACAGAAGCGTTCCCGACAGATCCCGGCAGTTCAGTGCCAGCACACAGAGCCGCCATATCAGCAATACGAACAGAAGAATCAGCAGAAATGCTCCCACGATCCCAGTTTCCTCACACACAATGGAAAAGATCATATCGTTCTGTGCTTCCGGCACAAAGCCCAGCTTCTGAATACTGTTTCCCGGACCCAGGCCAAAAACTCCTCCGCTTCCGATGGCATACAGCCCCTGTATGGTCTGAAATCCTTTTTCGTATTTCTCCGGATCACGCCAGATTGCCAGACGTTCCAGACGGTAGCTTTCTGCAGCAAGAAAAACTGCTATAAAACTGATTCCGGCACTCCCCAGGGCAAGAAATTGCAGATACCTTGGATTTGCCACAAAGATCAGCATTACGCCGATTCCCAGAATGATCACCGCTGTGCTTAAGTTATTGGAGCCTACCAGTCCCACCACCGGCAGCAGCGTCAACATGGTACGTGCCATAAACCAGAATCCGGTTGTTTTCTTTTTTGTCCGGCTGATCTGCCATACAAGAAAAAGGATCACCGCCATCTTGGCGAATTCTGACGGCTGGAAAGACAACGGTCCAAGATTCAGCCACCGTTTCGATCCATTGATCTCCTGCCCGAAAAGAAGAACTGCCGTGGAAAGAAGCAGCGAAAGCAGATAAGCCACCGGAGCCAGCGCCACAGACACATGGTAGTCTGTTTTTGCCACCAGATACATAACAAGCAGCCCCAGTGCCGTAGCAAAGAGCTGCTTTTTAAAATAATAGGCAGAGTCGTCAAAACGTACCCTGCCATTATATTCGCTTGCCGAAAAAAGTGCCGCCAGGCCAACAGCAGCCAGTACCAGTACCAGCACTATCAGAACCATATCCGTCTTTCCGGTCGGATTCTCTCCTGCGTTCATGCCTGCTGCCTCCAGAAGCGGTCTCTTATTTCAGCTTATGTATATATTTTTCGGTTTATTACAGAGCTTTGACGTATTCTTTGAACATGTCACCACGCTGCTCATAGTTATCAAACTGTCCCCAGCTTGCACAGGCCGGTGAAAGAAGCACTGCGTCTCCCGGATTCGCCTTGTCAGCACAGACCTGAACTGCTTCCTTCAGATCCTCACAGAGAATGATATCTGTAAAACCAAGGTGCTCTGCTGCTGCCTTGATCTTCTCCTTTGTCTGTCCGATCAGAACAAGGTAGCGGACTTTCCCATCAAAGGACTGGATCCACTCATCATAGCTGGATTCCTTGTCATAACCTCCACCGATCAGAAGTGTCGGACGGTTCATTGCCTGAATTCCCTTGATCGCTGCATCCGGATTGGTTCCCTTGGAATCGTTATAGTATGCAACACCGTTCTTCTCTGTCACATATTCGATTCTGTGCGGAACTGCCACGAATTCGCACACGCTCTTATGAATACTCTCCACGGAAACGCCTGCATAATAAGCCATAGCTGCGGCTGCCATCACATTCTCGTGATTGTGACGTCCCAGGATCTTAAGCTCACCGGTCTTAACGATCGGAATCTCCTCAGTCTCTGTTTTGAGAATGATCTGATCTCCATCCAGGTAAATACCTCTGTCAAGCTTACGGAGACTTGAGAAATATACAACCTTCGGAATGATATTCTCTCCGAATTTACGAAGCACCTTATCCTCATAATTGAGGACGCATACATCCTCCGGCCCCTGATTCTTCGTGATCAACTCTTTCACACGGATGTATTCTTCCATAGTGTGATGTCTGTTCAGATGATCCTCTGTGATATTCAGTATCGCGCTCACCTTCGGTCTGAACTCATCAATTGTCTCAAGCTGGAAGCTGCTGATCTCTGCAACAGTCACAGAATCGTCTCGCATCTCTAATGACTTGGATGTGTATGCAGTTCCGATATTTCCTACAACAAAGACAGATTCACGGGCGTCTCCCATGATCTTGCCGAGAAGTGCTGTTGTCGTTGTCTTGCCGTTGGTTCCTGTGATTGCAAGAACTTCGCCTTTTCCTGTGCGGTAGGCAAGCTCTACTTCGCTCCATACAGGAAGTCCTTTCTTATAGAAGCTCTTCACAAGCGGAAGATCTGTAGGAACTCCAGGGCTTAATACTACAAGATCCAGGGAATCAAGCGCTCCCTCCGGAAACTCTCCGGCCCAGATCTCCGGCTGATATTTCCCATTGGTCTTATGTAAAACAGCTTCTTTGTCAAGTTCTGCATTTCCGTCATAAATCACTGGCTGCGCACCAACACTGCCTAACAGGTCGGCTGCACCGATACCGCTCTTGCCGGCTCCGAATACGAGAACCTTTTTTCCTTTTAAATCCATCTGTCTGTTCCTCCTTATAATGCCAGCAGAGCGATCAGACACATAATAGCAGTTACAACAGAGAACACTGCAACAACCCGTGTCTCAGACCATCCGCAAAGCTCAAAATGATGGTGGATAGGCGCCATCTTGAAAATTCTCTTTCCGTGTGTTGCTTTGAAATAAGATACCTGGAGCATAACGGACAGTACCTCAATAAGGTAGATCAGTCCTACCAGGATGATAAACAGCGGCATCTGCATTGCGTAAGCTACACCCGCAACGAATCCGCCCAGTGCCAGGGAACCGGTATCGCCCATAAATACCTTGGCCGGATATACATTGAACAGAAGGAAGCCCATAAGGCTGCCCACAACTGCACATGTGATCGGCTCCACACCGCTTCCAAGTCCCAGGGAAACAACGGTAAAAAATACCGCTACGATCAGTGTAACACTGGAAGCCAGTCCATCAAGACCGTCTGTAAAGTTTACTCCGTTTACAGTACCGATGACCGCAAAAAACAGAACCGGTACGGCGAACCATCCAAGGTTCAGATAATGACCGCTCCAGAACGGGATCTTCATAGTCAGGGATACATTGGAATAGTTCACAAGATAAAAAGCAAATACTGCTGTTACTACGATCTGCAGAGCCATTTTCTGCCATGGCAGAAGTCCGTCAGAACGCTTCAGGACTACCTTAAGGTAATCGTCCAGGAATCCGATCAGTCCAAATCCCAGAGTCAGAAAAAGCACCGGAATGATCATTGGATAATCCTTGATATAAAACAGTGATGTCACGGTCGTTGCAATAAGAAAGATCACTCCACCCATCGTCGGTGTACCGTTCTTTTTCAGGTGGGACTGAACGCCCAGTTCCCTCTCTGTCTGTCCCATCTTGAGTCTTCTCAGAAACGGGATAACAACTGGTCCTAATACAAGGCTGATCGCAAATGAGATCAGCACAGGGATCACTACATGAAACTCCATCCTCGCACCTCTTTAATTCTTTCGTTTTTTTATACTTCCTCAACAGTATAAGGCTTTTCTTTTCATTAATCAAGTCTATCTGCCGTCTTTTCCCCGTCTGCTGTTTCCTGTGAAGCTGTTTTTTCTATTCCCAGATAAGGCAGCACATTTTCAAAAATATTTCGTATCACAGGAGCCGCAATGATACCGCCATAGTACATTCCCTGAGGATTGTGAATGATACAGAGCCCCAGAACAGTGGGGTCCTCTGCCGGTGCAAATCCCAAAAAAGAGGAAATATAGCGGCCCGATCCCCTGGGCAACGTCTGGGAGGTTGCTGTTTTTCCGCCTATGGAATAGCCTTCGATCCCGGCATTTTTTCCGGAACCCAGGGAAACAACTTTTTCCAAGATGGAGCGTACAGTACGGGAAGTTTCCTCTGAAAGAACTTCTGTTTCCACCGGATATTCCAGTGTATTCACTACGGTGCCGTCTGCACTTTCCACGCTGATCCCGAAATGTGGCGTAATCCTTTCTCCGCCATTGATGATCGTACTGACTGTAGTCGCAAGCTGCACCGGTGTGATCTGAAACGACTGGCCAAAGGACACTGTTGCAAGTTCCACCTCTCCCATATTTTTCGGATTGTGCATGATAGTTCCCGCCTCACCAGGAAGATCGATGCCTGTTTTTTTCAGAAGTCCAAACTGTTGGAAATATTTATAATATCTATCCACGCCAAGCCGTAGTCCCACCTCAATGAAAACAGGGTTGCAGGAATTCTGTGCTCCCTCCACGAAACTCTGTGCTCCATGTCCGGTGCGCTTCGCGCAATGGATCCGCCGGTCCTCTACCACCTTATAACCCGGACAGAAAAAGCGGTCCTCAGTCGACACCACTCCCTCCTCAAGACCTGCCGCCATGGTAATGATCTTAAATGTGGAGCCCGGCTCATAGGTATCATTCAGACAGGGATTTCTCCACATCTGATTCAGAAGCTCCTGTTTCTTTTTCGCATCAGTACCAGCCTGGCTTACGGCTTCCTCCGTATTCAGGGTAAAAGGATCATTGAGGTCAAATTCCGGCACATTGGCACAGGCATAGATTTCGCCGTTCTGGGGATTCATAAGGAGGATCGATACCCGTTCCGCCTGTTTTTCTTCCATTACTTTCAGCGCTGCCTGCTGCACATACTCCTGAATATTGATATCCAGACTGGTTCGAAGCGTATCTCCTGCAACCGGCTCTTTTCTCCGCTCCCCGGTTCCATCCAGCTCCACGCCTCTGGCATCCGTGACTGTGAGGATTTTTCCAGGCTCGCCTGAGAGAATCTCATCATACTTTACCTCCAGCCCTATGATTCCCTGATTGTCCCCACCGGTAAAGCCCAGCACCTTGGAGGCCAGCGATCCATAAGGATAATAGCGCCGGTAATCCTCATCCACTTTTACTCCTTCCATAGCGTATTCGCGGATCTCGTCTCCGATAGTTTTGTCTACATTTGTACGTATTCTTTCAATAGAAGAAACTTTTTCAACTTTTTTGCGAACTGTTTCTGCATCCAGCGACAGCTTTTCCGCAAGCACGCGGATCACTTTTTCCGGATCCTTGATCTGACTATGTATGACGGATATGGTGCATACCGTCCGGTTATCTGCCAGGACATTTCCTTTTGCATCCAGGATCTTTCCACGGGCAGCCTTGATATCACGCTCCCTCTCATGAAGATCCTCTGCTTTTTCTGAATAATAATCCGCCCTGGCTCCCATAAGATATGCAAGCCTTCCCACCAGTCCTGCAAGGAGCAGCGCACAGCCCAAAAATATCACCCAGATCTTTTTTCTGTGAAAAACCATAGTCCGGATCATAAAAAATCCCTCCCGGAGACTGTCACTGTAATATATGACTTCTCCCCGGAAGGGTATTCTTGTTCTTTTTTGCTGTTTTATTGCAGACCAGCCTCTTCATTGGTCAGTCCATCGCTCTGCATATCGTTATTATCTTCTGTGCTGTCTTCAGAATCATCCTCCGGCGGACTTGGAACATTTTCATCAGAAATAGCCTCTTTCTGTCCGTCTGCTGCGGAACCAGTTGCAGAATCACTGATTCCCTTGAAAAGATCCCAGAGTTCAGTTGTCGGAACCTCTCCGTCCTCTGCCTCATCCGGCTGCACGTTCAGATACGGAAGTGCCTCGGAAAGAATTCCCTGTGCAATGTACTGTGCATAGGTACTGCTCGCCTGATCCTCTGTGTTCGGTTCATCTACAACCACATAGATCACAAGTGCAGGATCATCCACCGGTGCAAAACCGATGAAAGATACCAGATACTTGCCATTTCCTCGTGGAAGCTTCTCGGCTGTACCTGTCTTACCACCTGAACTGTAACCCTGAACCTTGGATGTACGGCTGGTACCATGGTCTACACTGGCAGCCATATAGGAACGGATATCCGCCGAAATCTTATCGGAAATGGTCTGTTTCATCAGTGTTGGTGTGATATTCTTCACGATTCCACCGCTGCTGTCTTTGATCTTTGTCACAAGATGTGGCTGATAATAATATCCTCCGTTGACAACAGAACACATGGCATTGATCTCCTGGATCATAGTCAGTGTATAACCCTGTCCAAAAGCAGAACATGCAAGCTCTGTCTCACCCATGGACTCATTCGTATGAATAACACCGCTTCCCTCGTTAGGAAGATCGATACCGGTTCTTGTTCCGAAGTTAAAAACGCTCTGGGTCTTCAGGAAGTTGTCCTTACCCATCTTCGCCGCGATCTGCATCATACCATCGTTGCAGGAATTGGCGATAACATCAGCAAGCGTCTCGGTTCCGTGTGCATCCGGCCAGACCGCACATTTGATAAATGTGGTAGCTCCCTCCGCACCGAAAGACTGTCCGCCATCGCAGACGAAAGTATCGGACTCGGAAATGGCTCCCATCTCAAGAGCAGAACTCATAACAATCGGCTTGACAACAGATCCCGGCTCGTAGGCATCTGTCACGCAGAAGTTGCTCCACATTCCGTTCAGTGCTTCCACTGTCTCCTCATCATTCATGGCTGCGATCTCACTGTCTGAATAAACATTGGAAAGATCTCTCGGATTGTTCAGATCATAACGGTCACCGCCATCCATAGCCATGATCTCTCCGGTCTTCGGATCCTCAATGATAACGCCGACGTTCTTGGCTCCCATTTTCTCCTTAAAAGCATTTACATATTTCTCAACGATCTGCTGAAGTCCCAGATCCAGAGAAATTTCAATACTTTTTCCATCTACCGGTTCAATAATCGTCTGCTCTACATCAGAATTATTATTGATATATCCGTACTGTCTGCCATCTGTTCCGATAAGTGTAGCATTATAATATCCTTCCAGACCGGCATCTGCCACATCTCTGGAAAGTGTAAAACCAATGGTGTCACAGGCGGTATTATTAAACGGATATGTTCTCAGATAGTCCTCCTCGAACCATACACCTGTGATCTTGGAACGTTCCTTAAGCTGTGTATCTGTAAGGCCGCTGTCCTCTCCCGGATCTTCATACTCCTCGAATGCTTTCTTGTCATCCATGGAAATCTGTTTCTTTATGATCTGATACTGGCTGGCTTTCGTGCTGTCATCTGTGATAAGCTTACGCATCTCCGCTTCATCCAGACCAAGCACATCCACAAGTGCCTTGATCGTCGGTTCAACGCTGTCCTGATCATCATTGACCTCCAGACAGTCAAGGATCACATTATAAACCTTGTTGCTCGTTGCCAGAAGGTTTCCATTCCGATCATAAATATCTCCCCTTTTTGCGGGTAGTGTCTGGTTCTCATATTTCTGTTGAGCCTGACTCAACACCTGTTTGCGATATTTGCTGCCGCTTGTGGCATTAATATATGTGATTCTTGCCACCAAACCGACTAAAGCCAGCAACACTAATGAAAATAGTACTGCCAGCTTCTTCTTCATGTTATAATTTATTTTTTTTACCGGCCTGCGCCTTCTTGTACTCAATCGATCACCTGCTTATAATCCTTGTCACTTATGTGTGTCTACATCCTGATACTGTCTCACATAACTGTTTCCTTCGGTCGTATAAGTCTGTACCTGATTCTCTGAAGGGTACTTCATTCCCAGCTCACCGATTGCTTTCTTCTTGATTTCGCTGATATCCATATCAGAAGTTACCTGACTGTAATATGCATCGTTATCCTCTTTCAGCTGAGCAAGCTCGGATTCCAGACTGGCAACATGCTTCATGCTTGCCGTAATCTCTGATTTTACCTGAAGAAAATTAATACAGGTAAAAAGCACCGCAACGGAAACTGCTGTGAGAAACATTACGAAGCCCTTGTTCATGGCCATCGCTTTCTCTCTGTTTCGCTGTGCCTGCCTGCTCACCACCTGTTTCGCAGGTGTAGCAGGAACTGCTGATTTCTTCTGTTCTCTTTCCTGCGCCAGCCGTCGCCGCTCCTTCACATCCGGCAGATCAGTTCTGTGAGGAACTTCCTGCAGCCTCTTTACCGCATTTCCCTGGACATACACCTCTCTGCTGTGCCTTACGGTATTCGGATTTCTTCTGGCTGTGGTTCCTCTTCCTGTCTTAGCCATTTACCTACCTTCTGCCTACCTTCCAACCTTTATTGTTGCAATTCTCCAGACGCGCTTAGCTGCCTGCCCATAAACATCACATGTTTCACACACGGCGTTCAAAGACACGAAGCTTCGCACTCTTGGACCTTGGATTCTCTTCCATTTCTTCTTCACTGGGTAAGATCGGTTTCCTTGTAATCACCTTGCCCTTGGACTTCTTACCGCATACACATACCGGAAAGTCCGGCGGACAGGTACACGGATTCTCATTCTTACGGAAAATGGTCTTCACGATCCTGTCCTCCAGAGAATGGAATGTAATGATACAGATTCTTCCTCCATCGTTCAGAAGATCGATCATTCCGTCAAGAGAATCTCTGAGCACATCAAGCTCTCTGTTCAGCTCAATGCGGATTGCCTGAAAAGTTCTCTTGGCCGGATGTCCTCCTGTGGCCTGTATTTTCATCGGGATTGCTCCCCTTATGATTTCTGTCAGTTCCCCTGTTGTCTGAATCGGTGCCTGCGCTCTGGCAGCCACAATATGTTTCGCTATATTCTTGGCGAATTTATCTTCGCCATAGTCGCGGATGATACGGTAGAGTTCTTTTTCCTCATAACCGTTGACAATGTCACCGGCTGTACGGCTCTGCCTTCTGTCCATTCTCATATCCAGAGGCGCATCATACCTGTAGGAAAAACCTCTCTCCTCATTATCCAGCTGATAAGATGACACTCCTAAATCCAGCAGGATCCCGTCCACTTTCTCAATGCCACGGGATCTCAGCTCATCTGCCATGTAACAATAATTGCTGCGAATGATTGTCACCTGATTAAAGGCTGACAGCCGTTCACTCGCAGCAATTATCGCATCCTGGTCTTGATCTATGCCAATAAATCTCCCCTTGGCAGAAAGTTTCTTACACACCTCTGTGGCGTGTCCCGCTCCTCCTAAAGTGCCATCCACATAGATTCCATCCGGCTTTACCCTTAAGCCGTCAATGGTCTCATTGAGTAATACAGATTTATGCTTAAATTCCATATCCGTCTCCTGTGGGATTTCTACCTGCGCTTTGCTCAAATGACGATTCCAAGGTTCTGCATGCTCTCCGCAATGCTGTCCATGTCATCATAATTGCAGTTCTCGCTCCACTTCTCCTTGCTCCAGACCTCAATCCGGTTCAGATTACCCGTAAGCACTACATCCTTATCCAGACCAGCGAATTGGCGCAGCGTCTGCGGCACCAGAATTCTCCCCTGCTTATCCAGCTGACATGTTGTTGCTCCGGCTACAAAGAAACGTGAAAAGGTTCTTGCGTCTTTATTTGTAAGTGGTAATGCTCTGAGTTTCTCTTCAAAGGCAACCCATTCATCCATCGGATAAATAGAAAGGCAACCATCGAGCCCTCTTGTCAGTACGAACTCTTCCCCTAAGAGCTCCCTGAATTTAGAGGGTATGATCAGACGCCCCTTCGCGTCGATCGTGTGATTATACTCGCCCATGAACATGAAACCCACCTACTCTCTTGAAACACGATTCTCCCCTTCGTGCTTCCAGGGTACAAATGGTGTGTTCTGCCACTCATCTCCATTTGCTACCACTATTCACCACTTTCTACCACTTATGTAATCATTCTAAACTATTTACCCTGAAAAAACAAGTGTATATCCAAGTTTTTTTTTATTTCATGAAATATCCATAGGTTTTTTTTCAGGGCATTATATTTCTGTGCATTATTATGAAATAAAAAAGCTTCCGGATGATCTCCGAAAGCTTTTTTCTGCCTGTATATTCTGTTTTTTTATGACATCCTAGAGTCCTCTGAAAACAAAGGAAAATTCCATCTTTCCATCAGCGTTCAGGAGGTATTCTGAATGGGTCCGTGCACCCCAGCTGTCATCTCCTCCAATTCCCATCTGTGCTTTTGCCGCACGGACTACTGTGTAGTGTACCTCCGGCAGCTCATACGGGTGCATGGCATTTTCCATTTCGTGTGGTGTGTACGGCAGTGCTGAAAACATCATAGGTCCGCTGTTTTTATCCATCTCGAAAAACATTCCTCTGCCCTTTCTGTCTGTAACACTTGCCCAGCGGACTCCCTCCTTGCTGCCACATTCCTGTGGCACAAGATAGCGTGCCAGGTTGTCCGATACCAGATTCTCATAAATGCCAAGCTTTGCTCCATGCTTTCTGTCCGCATAGGTTTCGGCCGGTCCCAGTCCATACCACTTCACATGGTCATAATCTGCGTTAAACTTGAAGAGCACACCGAATTCCGGCATATCCCCCAGTTCCTTCACCGGATCATAGGTCAGAGTTGTCTTTACACTTCCGTCACCAAACACCTCATACGCCAGACGGCACTCGCTCACAGGTGTTGTAGGCATCACATAATCAAAAGCAATCTCCACGCTGTTTTCGTGAACCGTTGTCTCCGGCTCATTTCCCGGGCAATACATGGCGTTCTTACGGAAATCTTTGTGGCTTAAGTACATGCTTGCGATCTTCCACTGTGCATAGCGCATAGGCATGAGATTTCCATTGTCATTGTCTGTCGGAGCCCTCCAGAAATTCGGCTTCGGAATTGCCTCCAGCATCTCTCTTCCTGCATATTTATACGAAACCAGGCCACCGTTGAGCACAGAGAACATCACCTGGAAATTTTCTCCCCGCACACCGATATTGTGAACGCTTTTTACGATCTCAACGCTGCTGCAGGGCGTCTTTTTCTCGCCTTCAACCTGATATACATACTGCCCGAACGCAAGCTCATGTCCTGCTTCTGCCCAGAGCGTTTTTTTCCGGAGGAGGAAAGCTACTGTCACGGTATATTCACCCGGACGCTGCTGTTTTCCAAACGGAAGCGTGTAAGTTTTTTCGCTTAACGGTGCTACGTCTGTGGCCAGACTTTCCACTCGGATCACATGACCGTTTTTCGCAAGTTTCACTTCGCAGTCAAAGGTATCTGTGTTTACAAAAAGGTTCTTATTGATCACCTTAACGGAGTCTTCGGATACCTGTGCCGTGATATTCTGGTAGTTGAATTTTACTTCCTGCATTTTCGGGGATTCACTTCTGTCACCACCGTAAACAATGCCGTTTCCGCTGAAATTGTAATCCGTCGGACGCTCACCGAAATCACCGCCGTAAGCCTGGAATTCTTTTCCGTAGCGGTCTTTTTTGTAAATGGACTGATCAATATAGTCCCAGATAAAGCCACCCTGGTATTTCGGCTCGGTATCTGTAAGATCTGTATATTTATGCATTGCGCCGCAGGAATTTCCCATGGCATGTGTGTACTCACAGCAGATAAACGGCTTGCTGTCATCCTCTGCAAGGAATTTTTTGATTGCTTTTACAGAAGGATACATCTGGCTTTCCATATCGCTGGTAGCATTGTATCTCCGGTCATGGCAGACTCCCTCATAATGCACCAGTCGGGTAGGATCGTTTTTGCGGTAAAACTCAGACATCTCGAAAATATCTTTTCCGCCGAAAGATTCATTTCCACAGGACCAGATCAGAATCGCCGGGTGGTTTTTGTCACGCTGGTACATGGAATTTACACGGTCCAGCATCATTCCCAGCCACTCCGGCTTGTCATACGGAACCACATCCGTGTAATCCTTTGTAAACTCTGCCACATCCCAGGAACCATGGGATTCCATATTGTTTTCTGCAATCATATAAAGTCCGTATTCATCGCAGAGACGGTAGATCGGAGAAGCATCCGGATAGTGGCAGGTACGGATGGCATTGATGTTGTTCCGTTTCATAGTGACGATATCTTTTCGCAACTCCTCTTCGGATACATGTCTTCCTGTCACGGAACTGAACTCATGGCGGTTTACGCCCTTGAATACGATGCGTTTTCCGTTAAGTGTCATGATTCCGTTTTTCATCTCAAAACGTCGGAATCCAACGCGCTCCGGAATGAGTTCCTGAAGCTCACCGTTTCCGTTACAAACTTCCAGCTCCAGATCATAAAGCTGCGGGTCTTCTGCACTCCACAGAACCGGATTCTCGATCTCCCAGGTATATGTATTCTTACCGCTGAGAGCTTTTTCCTCTGAAAAAATCTGCTCACCTTTTCTCAGAAGTGTTATTTTTATCCTGCCTTCTCCCCAGGTGTCTGTGGCAAGCTCCAGGGATGCCTTCTTCAATGTCTCATCCGGGATTGCACGGATCTGAAGATCATATACATGAACCTCCGGAACTGTGTAAAGATATACGTCTCTGTAAATTCCCGAGAAGCGGAAAAAGTCCTGATCCTCACACCAGCTGCTGGCTGTCCATTTGAATACCTGCGCGGCCAGCTTGTTCTCACCGTCTTTCAGATATTCCGTCAGTTCAAATTCCGACGGGGTAAAAGAATCCTCGCTGTATCCCACAAAATTTCCGTTCAGCCATAAAGCCAGACCACTCTCTGCTCCCTGGAAAGAAACAAACACTCTTTTTCCTTTCATGGATTCCGGTACAGAAAAATATTTCACATAGCTGGCTACCGGGTTGAAACGCTCCGGAATCTGTCCAGGATGAACTTCCTCATGACCCTCCCACGGATACTGGACATTGGCATACTGCGGCGCATCGTAGCCTTCCATCTGGATGTGTGCAGGCACATAAATGTCTTCCCAGTCTTTGCAGGAATATTCCTCTTTTTCAAAGCCCTGGATCGTACTCTCATAATTGCGTGCATACTGAAATTTCCAGGTTCCGTTCAGGCTGCAGCGAAACGAGGTTTCACCGTCTTCTCTTTCTTCTTCGGAACGGTAACAGATGTGATCGGAATGTGCTTCCATTCTTCCGTCACAGAAATACTGAGGATCTTTTACCAGTGAATGATCGAATTTTTTCATTGCTTCCTCCTGTTTGTTTTTTTATTGTGTAACTGTTATGTTTTTCCTTTTCTGATACAGTTATTATAATATAATCCGTAAGATTATGATATAATATGTTTCACCAAAATATATAACATTTAGAAACAGGTGAAAATAATGTCTATCTATTTCCGAAACACACCGGTGAGCGCGCCGTTTATCTTCGAATCCATCGGCAATCACTGGACACAGGATACGGTATTCCGCCCGGACGGTTATCCATACTATCACTATCTTCAGACCGAAAAAGGCTGTGGCCGCATCGAAGTCAAAGGCGAAACCTATTCCCTTGGTGCAAATGAGGGCATCCTGATCGCACCCGGAATCCCTCACTCCTACCACAAGGATTCCACCTCCTGGATTACCATGTTTGCAACATTTACCGGTACTATGGCAGGGAGTATTCCTTCCATGACCGCAAACCAGGATGTAATTCTCATCGAGAAAGAACAGGGAGCTCATATTCAGCGTATGATCTCTAATATTCTCCGAAAATACCACCATCCCACGCCGGATCTGAAATCCCTTTCCTCTGACTGCTACAGCTTCCTTCTGAATTTTTCAGACTGCGCCGCCTCTCCGAAAATCCAGGAGAATCCTTTGTACCAGCGATATGTCGTTCCTGTAATAAAAGAAATCGAAACGAACTATCAGCTGGAGCTCACAGCTGCGGGACTGAGTCAGAGTGTATTCGTATCGCCCCAGTATCTTTCCAGGATATTCCGCCGTTTCTTAGGCTGCTCCGTATATGAATATGTCACCATGTACCGTATCAGCAGGGCCAGGGAGCTGCTTTTGTCCGATCCCAATATGAAGATTCAGGATGTGGCCGGTACCGTAGGTTTCTCTGACGCCAGCCATTTCATTGCCATGTTCCGGAAGATCACTGGAATGACACCTCTGGATTTCCGTAAGATGTATTGATTCTCTGCAGTATGAAAAAACTCCACTGGAAGATCTCTTATAATTTCCGAGATCTTCCGGCGGAGTTTTCTATCGTTATCCAGCAGTCACAATTCGCAATCCCCTGCCTTATATGAACGAATTTTTGTTTCTCTTATAAGTTTCAGTTTTCATAATATAATTCAAGAATACGGTCAACTCTCTGACTGGCTTCCAGATTCTTCAGAAGATCGCTTCTGCTCCTGATCTGGCTGTCCATCTTCCTTTGCTCCTCCCTCAGTTGTTGCAGGAGCACCATCTTTCTGGACTCTGTCGATTCCTGTTGTATTTCGTTCCGGTTCATCTTGCTCTCCATACGAAGCTTCCGATGACTGTATCACTTCCTCGCTTTCCGTGCTGTCCGTTTCCTGTGACAGGTCATCTCGTGCTGTCGTTCCTTCTGATACCTTTTCCAACTCTGCTTCTTTCTGTAAGATTGATTCCGTTGTATTCCCTTTCATCCTTACAGTCTCTGGTATATCTGCTTTCGCCGATATCATTTCCTGTGGTTCCACTTCCGTAGTTATTACTTCCGGTGTTATTCGCTCTGCTGTGTTTTCTCTTTTTTCTACTGCTTCCTTCTCTGCCTGGTAATCTTTCTCAATCCTGCGTTTTCTGGCTGCGGCACGTTTCCTTGTCATAATACGTCTTACTGTAACGATCACCGTACACACAACAAAGAGTACTCCTGAAATCACCAGCGAAACATCTATTTCCGTTCCCGGAAAAAATATCCTGTCAGTCCGAAACCACTGAATCACAAATCTGCCCAGTCCATACCCTCCAAGATATCTCAGAAAGATCTCACCCTGAAATGCTTTTTTACGAAGACGCATCATAAGCAGTAAAAGCAGCAGCAGACACCAGAGACTCTCATAGAGAAACAGTGGCTGAACCAGAATACATGCGGAACCACCGACAGTTTCCAGATTCTCCCTCATGGCAGTAGTAACTTCTCCGGCTCTCACCGCTGTCAACGGAAGCTGCATGGAAAGAACATTGTCCGCATACTCTCCGAAAGATTCTCTGTTAAAAAAACTTCCCCACTTTCCTATTATCTGCCCGATAAGAACTCCCATACATGCAATATCTGCCATCTGCCAGAAGGATTTCCGCCGGATGTGGCAGTAAATGAATCCTCCGATCACACCGCCTAAAAGTGCACCGTAGAACATCATCCCTCCGGAACGGACATTCAGTATCTGTCCCGGATCATTCTTATAAAGGCTCCACGAAAAAGCCACATAGAGAAGACGGGCGCCTATCACGCCTGTGATCAGCGTTACGATCGCCAGATCCAGACATGCGTCCGCATCCTCATGGTTTCTCCGCGCCTCCAGTACTGCAAAAAAGATACCAAGCAGCATTCCTGCCGCAATAAGAATCCCGTAGATTGTTATTTCGAATCCAAAAATCTCAAAGGATTTCGGAACATAGTCCAAAACCAGTTTCAGCCCCGGGAAACGAATTGACATATCCATAAAATCACCTGTTTATTATACGTTAAAACGGAATAAGATCACATCTCCGTCCTGAACAACATAGTCTTTTCCTTCCATGCGGACAAGACCTTTCTCTCTGGCACCTGCATAGGAACCACAATCCAGAAGATCCTGATAATTCACAACCTCGGCTTTGATAAATCCACGCTCAAAATCTGTATGGATCTTACCTGCTGCCTGCGGTGCTTTTGTTCCGATCTTGATGGTCCATGCTCTTGTCTCATCCTCTCCTGCTGTGAGGAAACTCATGAGACCAAGGAGGTGATAACTTGCACGTACAAGCTTCTCAAGACCGGATTCTGTAAGTCCCAGATCCTCCAGGAACATTTTTCGCTCATCCTCATCAAGCTCGGAAATCTCTTCCTCAATCTGTGCACAGATTACGAATACCTCACTGTTCTGTTTCGCAGCATACTCGCGTACAGCCTGTACATGCTGATTGTTTGCGCCGTCATCTGCAATATCATCCTCTGCAACATTGGCTGCGTAGATGACCGGTTTGGCAGTAAGAAGATTGTAGGTTGCAAGCCATGCATCCTCATCCTCATTCTCTGTCTCAAGGGTGATGGCAAGCTGTCCGTCCTCAAGATGTGCCTTTACTCTCTCAAGGAATGTGAGCTCTTTGGCTGCTTCCTTATCCATACGTGCTGTCTTGGTAACCTTGGCAATTCTTCTCTCCAGAATCTCAAGGTCTGAGAAAACAAGCTCCAGGTTAATTGTCTCAATATCACGAAGCGGATCAATATTTCCGTCTACATGAACAACATTGGAATCCTCAAAACATCTTACAACATGAACAATTGCATCTACCTCGCGGATATTGGCAAGGAACTGGTTTCCAAGACCTTCACCCTTGGATGCTCCTTTTACAAGTCCTGCAATATCAACAAACTCGATCACTGCCGGTGTTACCTTCTTGGATTTATAAAAATCTCCGAGAAGATTCAGTCTTTCATCCGGTACTGTTACAACACCTACATTCGGATCGATGGTACAGAACGGATAGTTCGCAGATTCCGCACCTGCCTTTGTCAGTGAATTAAATAATGTACTTTTTCCTACATTCGGGAGTCCCACGATACCCAGCTTCATTTCTCTATATTCCTCCTATGAATAACTTGTTTTACAGTATTTTATATACAAAAAAAGTCTCAACACGGATGAATTATACCACATTGAAACTCCTTTGTACACCTTATCTGTTGCTTTGTTGGCTCTGTGTTTTTCTGTTCTGAGTTACGGTTCAGTCCCTCGACATGATCATCAGAAGCTCTCCTCTGTCGTAGAAGATCTCAGCAGTATCTTCCATGATCTCGTTACTCACTGTCAGACCACTGTCTGCAACAGTAAGATGATATCCTTTTAATGGATATTTGAATCCTGTAAGCGTCAAGCCTTCCACATCTCCGCCAACAGTAAAAAAAGACACATATTTTCCAAACTGTTTCTCACGTTTAAGAACTGTCCCGCTGTTTACCAGTGTGATATAATTCCACTGATCCGCGATCGCAATGCGGACACCCTTATCTTTTCCCATGGAGAGCAGACCAAGATTCGCCATCACATGATCCAGTCTTGTACCTGTAGCCCCGAAAATCAGAATCTCCCGGGCACCCGCATCAATCATATGATTCACCGCAGACTGCGTATCTGAGTCATCCTTCTCCGGCTTCAGTCTGACGATCTCCAGATTCTTAAGACTGTTCATATAAGCTTTGCCCTCTTCTGAAAGGCTGTCAAAGTCTCCCACTGCAAGATCCGGTATAAACCCGCGGTTGTGCATGAACCACTCCATCCCCTTATCCGCAGCCACCAGTCTCAGACTCTCTCTTCCACCTTTTTGAATTCTTTTTTTTAAAAAACCGAGGGCAAAATCATCCTGGATATTGCCCCCGCTCATTATTATCGTATCAGTCATTTTCAGTCCAGCTTTTCTTTGATGTGATGGATCTTGTGTGTAATGTGGCGCACATTAGCTGTGATATCTCCCTTAAATACCCAGGATCCGGCAACCATAAGGTTCGCTCCTGCACGCATAACAGTCTCCAGTGTATCATCATTGATACCGCCGTCCACCTGAATATCAACATCCAGATCTTCCTCGTCAATCAGTTCACGAAGCTCCTGGATCTTCTCTGTACACTCATCCATGTACTTCTGTCCACCAAATCCCGGCTGAACTGTCATGATCAGAACCATGTCCACATCTTCAAGAAGGTGGCTGATATCATTTACCGGTGTAGATGGTTTAATGGAAACAGCGGCTTTTACACCGGCTGCCTTAATCTGCTCCAGTGTACGCTCCAGATCCTCACAGGCCTCTGCATGCACGGTGATGGAATCTGCTCCACATTCCACAAAATCGCGAATATATCTCTCAGGTTCTGTTACCATCAAATGTACGTCGAAAAACATGTTGGATTCTTTTCGAATTGATTTGATCACCGGCATTCCAAAGGATATACTGGGAACGAAATCTCCATCCATAACATCAATGTGCAGATATTCAACTCCTTCTTTTTCAAGAATTTTAATCTGTTCTCCCAGTCGGTTAAAATCTGCTGATAAAATCGACGGGCACAATCGGTATTCCATGACTTAATATCTCCTCTTCTCTTTTAATTCCTGATGCAGCTCCAGGTAATCCTCATAACGGAGTCTGCTGATCTTATTGTTCTCAAGGGCTTCCTTTACGGCGCAGCCCGGTTCATGGATATGACGGCAGCCCTGAAAACGGCACTGTCCTTCATATTCGCGGAACTCCGGAAAATAATCTTTCAGCTCCTGTTCCTCCATGTTCTCAATATACAGGGAGGAAAATCCCGGTGTGTCCACAAGAAATGTATCCTGGGCTACCGGTATGATCTGTGCATGGCGGGTAGTATGCTTACCTCGTTTCAGCTTACGGCTGATTTCGCCGGTCTCCATCTCAACCTCCTCCTGGAGAGAATTGGTCAGGGACGACTTACCTACGCCGGAAGGGCCTGCCACAACCGTTGTCTTTCCTTTCAGCACTTCCTCAATCTCGCCAAGCCCTTCCCCTTTCAGGGCACTTGACATGATCACCTGATAGCCACAGCTGCGGTATGTCTCATAAAGAAACTCCAGTTCCTCCTCTGTTGCCAGATCTTTTTTGTTAAAGCAGATGACTGCCGGGACATTCTCACGTTCCATCATGATTAGGAAACGATCCAGAAGCATAAAATTCGGTTTCGGGTTATCCATGGCAAAGATCACCAGCGCCTGATCCACATTGGCTACAGCCGGACGGATCAGCGAATTCTTACGCTTATGAATCTCTGTCACACTGCCTTCCAGCTCTTTTCCATCCAGAACTGTAATGTCCACATCATCACCAACCAGCGGTTTGAACTTATCCTTGCGGAAAATCCCCTTCGCTCTGCATTCGTATGTATTGCCGTCTTCTGCGTATACATAGTAGAATCCGGCAATACCCTTTATAATTTTTCCCTGCATGATCAGTCAGCCTGCTTAAAAGTAACTGTATAGGTTCCAAGCTGCTGATAATCCCCATTTACCTGCTCATAGAGATAGATGGTACCACTTGTCACACCCTCAGCTCCTGAAATATCCAGCTGATACGGAAAACTTACATTCTGTCCATCAAGAATCGTAGATGCTTTCGGCTCTCCGTTTACCTCCTGGATCAGTTCCAGACGGATTGCTCCTCCGTTGTAACCGGATGGTGTATCCAGAGTCTGAGTACATTTCCAGTTTGTATCCACAGATGCACTGTCTGACGCCGGTGCTGTTGTCACAGTACTGTTATCTGCTGCCGTACTGCCTGTGGATGTTGTACTGTCCGTAGATGCTGTACTGTCTGCAGACGGTGCCTGATCTCCTGAACTGATCGTAATGCTGATCGGCTGATCAGGATCTACTGCTGCATAAGCCTCCGGATCCTGAGCGATAACAGTGCCCGCTGCTTCTGTGCTCTGCTGTTCTGTAATCTGGATATCAATAAATTTACCTAATGTAGTAAGTGCATCATCCCTGCTCATTCCAACAACACTTGGAACTTCTGCATTGCTGCCATAGTCAACACCCCTGCTGACTGTCAGAGTTACAGAAGATCCTCCCTGTACGGAAGTCCCTGCTGCCGGATTTACACTGTATACATATCCCGGATCCACAAGTGCATATCCGTTATCATCTGTATCGCTGTATTCCTTCTGCACAGTTACCTGAAGTCCAAGATCCTCAAGTGTCTGCTGTGCAGCAATACCTGTTCGTCCATCCAGATCCGGAATCGTAACCTGTGCAGTTCCTGTGCTTACCCAGTATTTCACAGTTGTATATTCTGCAACCTGTGTTCCGGCTGCAGCTTCCTGATGTGAAATTTTTCCTTTTTCCTGATTGGATGATTCTTCTCCTGCCATCTGAACCCCAAGATGAGCATCATTTGCAAGATTTTTAGCCTCATCCTCGGTTTTTCCTACTAAATCCGGAACTGTTACCATTGCACTGGATGTTTCTTCCTTCTGTTCGGTCTTTGAACTTTCTGTCTTGCTACTGCCAGTAGTTCCGAAAAGACCTGCAGCACGTCCGAAAACAACAATCAGTACAACCATCAGAACTACCCCACCGATAAGTGTGGCAATTGTTAATCCCCTTCCTGAGCTCTGCTTCTTCTCAGATTTTCTTCCGGATCTTGGTTTGTATTCTTCCTCTGCATCATCATAATCGTTATCATCGTACTCTTCTTTCTCAAGAGTCTCTATTTCCGGTTTTGTAATCTGCTTCGGTGTATGCTTGATTTCTCCCAGTTCTTCCTCTGAGATTACAACTGTCTTGGCGTCATTATCTACTGTTGTAAGCTTTACAAAATCTCCCTGCGGATCGATCAGCGAATGTTTCAGGTCCGCAATGACCTCTTCCATGCGGTTGTATCTGCGATCCACGCTCTTCTGTGTACATTTCAAAATGATCTGCTCCAGACTATATGGAAGATCCGGTGTATATACACTCGGCGGAACCATCTCTTCCTGAAGATGTTTGATTGCAATGGCTACGGTTGTGTCTCCGTCAAAAGGAACTCTTCCTGTAACCATCTCATATAACGTGATTCCCAGTGAGTAAATATCGCTTTTCTCATCACTGTATCCGCCTCGAACCTGTTCCGGTGAACTGTAATGGACAGATCCCATAACGTTAGAACTGATCGTATTAGAGGATGCAGCTCTTGCAATTCCGAAATCAGTTACCTTAACCTTGCCATCTGTAGATATGATGATATTCTGTGGTTTTACATCTCTGTGGACAATTCCGTGACTGTGCGCTGCTTCAAGTCCCATTGAAACCTGAATTGCAATACTTGTCGCTTCCTTGATAGAAAGTCTTCCCTTTTTGGAAATATATTCCTTCAGCGTAATTCCCTCAATCAGTTCCATTACAATGTAATAAACACCGCCATCATCACCAACATCAAATACATTGACAATGTTCGGATGTGTAAGACCGGCCGCTGCCTGTGCCTCACTTTTGAATTTCTTGATAAATGTAGTATCCTCCCGAAACTCCGGTTTCAGGACTTTTACTGCTACAAAGCGATTCAGCTTATGATCCATAGCTTTATAGACATCAGCCATTCCGCCAGTTCCGATTTTTCCTACGATCTCATAGCGTTCAGCTATGATCATTCCCGTCTTTAACATGTTTCCACCTCATTCGTGAATGGTTCTACCAGTACGATTGCAATATTATCCTTACCGCCATTCTGATTTGCTTCCCGAAGGAGCGCATTGCCTTTCTGATCAATATCTGCTTCCGGATCGGATATGATCTCCCAGATTTTCTCATCTGTCACCATATTACTCAGACCATCCGAACACATCAAAATCGTACAGTCCTTTCCAAGTTTCAGATCAAAGAAATCAACATCTACCGTTTTCTCTGCTCCAAGCGCCCTTGTAATAATGTTTTTATCCGGATGATTGCGTGCTTCTTCTTCACTGAGCTCGCCCATTCTGACCATCTCCTGAACCAGAGAATGGTCTCTGGTAATCTGATGAATTCCATCCTGGATCACATACAAACGGCTGTCCCCCACATTAGCCACATAGGCATACTGATCTACAATAGTCGCCACTACCATAGTCGTTCCCATACCCCGGAGATTTTCATCTTCCTGGGCACGGTTTCTGATCTCAGTATTGGCTGTTTCAATGGCATGACGAATAACCTTTACCGGATTATAATCCGCATCTTCACGGATTTCATCCACAAGGATCCGTACTGCATGTGAGGATGCATAGTCACCGGCATTATGTCCGCCCATTCCGTCTGCGACTGTGAAAAGATTAGGCAGATTTCCCACCGGTTCTTCAGAAACATATACGTAATCCTGATTCATCTTTCGCTTCTGCCCTACATCAGTAGCTGAGTATATCCTCATGTTACTTCTCGCTTTCTGTTTTTTCCATGTAACTTTTTCTTAGCTGTCCACAGGCACCGTCAATATCGCTGCCCATTTCCCTTCTAATAGTAACATTAATTCCGTATTTTTCAAGTTTTATTTTGAAATTCTCCACAGCCTGTCGAGTAGACCTCACATAGGAGCGTTCCTTAATTGGATTTACCGGAATCAGATTTACATGGCAGTTGATTCCCCGGATACGACCGGCAAGCTGCTTCGCATCTGCCTCTCCGTCGTTCACCCCGGCAACAAGACTGTATTCAAAAGTAATACGGCGACCTGTTTTGTCAAAATAATTCCGGCATGCATCCAGAACTTCGTCCATGGAATATTTATTTGCGATCGGCATCAGTTCTCGTCTCTTCTCATCATTTGGAGCATGAAGAGAAAGTGCCAGTGTGATCTGAAGCTTTTCTTCTGCCAGATCATACATCTTCGGTACGATACCGCAGGTTGAAACCGTCACATTACGCTGACTGATCCCCAGTCCGTTCTCATCTGTAAGAATCCGGATAAAGCGAATCAGGTTATCGTAATTATCCATCGGTTCTCCGGTTCCCATTACGACTACGTTGGCCACACGTTCTCCGGTATCCGCCTGGATACGATAGATCTGATCCAGCATCTCGGAAGGCTTCAGACATCTGGTAAGACCTCCGATCGTGGAAGCGCAGAACCGGCAGCCCATACGGCAGCCTACCTGAGAGGAAATACATACAGAGTTTCCATGATGATATCTCATAAGAACACTCTCGATCACATTTCCATCCTCCAGCCGGAACAGATATTTTCTTGTTTCATCAATTTTTGAGATCCTTACATCTGCCTTGGTCAGCGCTGTGATCGGATACACAGAAAGCTTTTCCCGAAGGGCTTTTGAAATGTTCGTCATTTCATCCCAGGAGGTAACCAGCTGCTGATGCAGCCATGCATAGATCTGTTTTGCCCGGAAAGGCTTTTCGCCGATCTCTGTCATGAAGCTCTTAAGCTCCTCCAGTGTCATGGATTTTATATCTGTCATTTTTACTATTTCCTTTTGAATCTGGCAATGAAGAAGCCGTCTGTCTTATGTATTCCCGGGAGCAGCTGCAGATATCCAATCTTTGTAGATTTGCAGTGAAGCTCTTCCGGAATATATGGATCCAGGCTCTCCAGTTTAAATGGATAATTCTTAAGGAACCATAATACGTTTTCTTCATTTTCTTCTCTTGCAATGGTACACGTGCTGAATATCAGTGTTCCGTCAGGCTTCACATATTCCGCAGCCTTGTCAAGGATTCTTCTCTGAAGCAGTACGATTTCTTCCTGTGTCTGAGGTGTTGCTCTGTACTTGATCTCCGGTTTTTTTCCGATAACTCCATAGCCTGAACACGGAACGTCTGCGATCACAATATCTGCTTTTTTCTCCGACTCCGGATCAAGAACTGTTGCATCCTGTACCTTTGCGTCTACATTAATCACACCGGTTCTGTGAATATTTTCGTTGATAAGATCCACCTTATACTGACTTACATCTCTGGCATCCACATTACCGTAATCGCCCATCTTATCTGCCACATGGATACTTTTTCCACCAGGTGCCGCACACATGTCAATAATGTAATCTCCTTTTTTCGGACTGGCAGCCTCAGCAACCAGCATGGAGCTTACATCCTGTACCAGCATCTTTCCCTGAAGAAAAGCATCCAGCGTCAGAATATGATTATAATCTGAGATCTTTAATGCATATGGCAAGTATGGTGCCTGTTCGACTGTCACTCCCTGTTCTCTCAGGCTGGTAACAATCTCTTTCTTGGATGCCTTATGCGTACGGCAGCGTACTGTCAGCGGCCGCTCTGTAAGAAAGTCTGCTAGGATCTTTTCTGTTGTCTTCACGCCATATGCCGTGATCCATTTATTTACCAGATATTCCGGCATGGAATATTTCACAGAAAGATATTTTACCTCATCTTCTTCCCTGGATGGGAGTTCCAGGTTCTTCAGTTCTCTTGCGATCGTGCGGAGAACTCCGTTTACAAAAGGCTTCAGATTATAAAAACCTTTTCTCTGGGCCAGCTTCACAGCCTCATTGCACACGGCACTGTCCGGAACACTGTCCATAAATTTCAGCTGATAAACTCCGCTTCGCAGGATTTCCCTGATCTGTGGTTTCATCTTATCCACGGAAACCTTGGAAAAGGAATTGATCACATAATCAATATAAATTCTGTATTCCAGAGTTCCCTCGCATACTCTTGTAATAAAGCTTCTCTCCTGTTTCGGAAGAAACTGGTATTTGGAAAGGGCATTGCGAATCGCGATATGGCTGTGCTCCCCTTCCTCCTCGATCTGTAACAGAATCTCGAGGATCAGTTCTCTTGTGTTCACTCCGCTGCTAATCACGGTCTCTACCTCCTGCAAGGATAATCAGTCTCAAAAGCTGCAGAATGGATGCAGCCAACGCTGCTACATAGGTAAGAGCCGCTGCTGTAAGAACCTTTCTTGCACCTTTTTTCTCATCGGCACCTAAAATGCCTGTGGTTTCCAGCATTTTCAGCGCTCTGGATGACGCATTGATCTCCACCGGCAGAGTCACCAGCTGAAAAAGCACTGCAAGGGAAAACATCACGATTCCCAGCGTTACCAGCGGATGAATGGAAAAAATCAGTCCTGCGATAAATATCGGCCAGGAAAGCTGTGAACCCAGATTCGCAGCCGGTACAATGGCAGAACGGATATTCAGCGGCGCATAGTTGATCGCATCCTGGATCGCATGACCACACTCATGCGCTGCCACACCAACTGCTGCCAGTGAATTTCTTCCATAAATATCTTCCGACAGCGAAACCGTTTTTGTTCTTGGATCATAATGGTCTGTCAGGCTTCCACGGATCGGAACAACCTGTACATCTGTAATCCCTGCTGCCCGGAGAATTCTCTGTGCGGCTTCTGCTCCTGTGATACCGGAATGATTCCGGACTTTTCTGTATACTGCAAAGGTACTCTTAAGTTTCGCAGATGCAGCAAGTGAAAGGAGCATTCCGATCACAAGTAAAAGTACTGTGGGATCCATTCCCCAGCCATAATAACCATATCCGTACATAACTCATCACTCCCTGGAATCTCTGAACATGTCTCCTGGTTTCAACTGGCATCCCCGCAGAAAGGCATCTGCCTCCATACGTTTCTTGCCTTCCAGCTGTACTTCATGAAGCACCAGCACATCTTCGCCGCATGCAACATGGATGCCTTTTTTATCTGTACTGACAACAGTTCCCGGTGTTTCGGTCACGTCTTTCTTCTCTACGGAACTTCTCCATACCTTTAAATTTTTTCCGTTTATAAAGGTAAATGCACTTGGCCATGGATTCATGCCGCGGACAAGGCGTTCCAGCTCTGTGGCACTTTTTGAAAAATCAAGAAGTCCCATTTTCTTTGTGATCATAGCTGCGTATGGTGTAGGACTTTCCTCCGGCTGTTTTTCATAAACTGCATTTCCATCGAAAATGGACGGCAGTGTCTGGATCAGAAGCTCTGCACCTGCTTCTGCCAGCTTGTCAAAGAGACTTCCGCCTGTCTCATCCTCTGCAAGAGGTACCACGATCTTCGAGATCATATCGCCTGTATCCAGGCCGGTTCCCATCTGCATGATCGTAACGCCGGATTCTTTTTCCCCGTCAATTACTGCCTGCTGGATGGGAGCTGCCCCGCGGTATTTCGGAAGCAGAGAAGCATGAATGTTAATACATCCGAATTTCGGCATTTCCAGAATACTCTTCGGTATGATCTGACCGAACGCTGCCACAATGATGATATCCGGTTTAAGTTCAGAAAGCTTCTCCACAAATTCCGGCTCGCGCACCTTTACAGGCTGAAGTACCGGAATATCGTGTTTCATTGCTTCTTCTTTTACAGGTGTCGGCATCATGGTCTTGCCTCTGCCCTTTGGTTTATCCGGCTGTGTGACTACAGCCTCCACCTCATATCCGTTCTTCACAAGTGCAGCCAGCGGTGCAACCGCAAAGTCCGGAGTTCCCATATAAACGATTTTCATATTATCCCGCCTTTAGTCTTCTTCATCGTAATCGTAATTTACCTTGTGAAGTTCTCCCTCCACAAGCTCTGTGTACATTTTTCCGTCCAGATGGTCGATCTCGTGACAGAACGCTCTGGCCAGAAGCTCCTCTCCTTCGTAGATCACTTCTTCCATGTTAATGTCAAGTGCTTTTACTTTTACATAATTTGGACGTGTCACCTGACCTGCCATTCCCGGAACACTTAAGCATCCCTCATCGCCGGTCTGCTCTCCGCTTGTCTCAAGGATCTCCGGGTTGATCAGAACGATCGGTCCTTCTCCTACATCGATCACAACAATACGTTTCAGGATTCCAACCTGCGGTGCCGCAAGTCCTACGCCCATTGCGTCATACATGGTATCCAGCATATCTGTGATCAGCTCGCTGATCTTTGGTGTCATCTCCTCTACAGGACGTGATTTTTTTGTCAGTACAGGATCACCCTGTACACGGATTGTTCTAAGTGCCATTTTTCTCTCTTCTCCTTTTCATTTAACTCATGTCAAATTGTATGTATATCTTCCGGAAACCGGAATTTATCTCTATATACTGCTCAAGCTTTTCCCTCACTGCTGTGAGGAAACGCATATCCACATGTTTCAGGTGCAATACCTGTCTGTAAACATCCTTCACCTTGCCTACCGGTGCCGCAGCTGGACCGATCATGTGAAGTTCATCTTTCGGACTTACCCTGCGGATAAAAGCTTCTATATAATACATTGCTTTTTTCAGAAGCTCCTCATCCTGGCAGGCGCCAAAAACTGTCATCATATGAGCTGCCGGCGGATAATCCATGAGCATCCGGTAACTCATCTCTTCCCTGTAAAATTCCTCATAATCCTGCACTGCTGCCGCCTGAATGCTGTAATGCTCCGGCTGATAGGTCTGTATTACAGCAGTTCCCGGCTTCATTCCCCGTCCGGCACGGCCCACGGCCTGGGTCAGCAGCTGAAAAGTTCTTTCGCCACAGTGATAATCGTCCATATTCAGGGAAAGATCCGCAGCAATCACTCCCACAAGTGTCACATCCGGAAAGTCATGCCCCTTGACGATCATCTGCGTTCCCACCAGAATGTCTGCCTCATGTCTGGCAAAGGATGCCAGGATCTTCTCATAGCTGTCCTTCGTCCTTGTGGTATCAAAATCCATTCGAAGCACTTTTGCCTCTGGAAAATACTTCTCAATAACCTTCTCGATCTGCTGGGTGCCTGCCTTGAAACCGCCAATATGCGGAGATCCGCAGGAGGGACATGACTGGGGCTTCACAGTCTCATAGCCGCAATAATGACAGACCAGACGACTGCCGTTATGCTCACTTAAGGACACGTCACAATGAGGACATTTCATTACATGTCCACAGGCACGGCAGGAAACAAATCCTGCATAACCACGCCTGTTAAGAAAAAGCATTGCCTGCTCTTTTCTTCGAAGTGTTTCCTGCAGGGAAGTTTTAAGCTCCGTGCTTAAGACAGAACGGTTGCCTTTTTTTAATTCTTCCCTTAAATCCACGATTGATACCTTAGGAAGCGGTCTTTCTTCATAACGTGAGGTCAGTTTTATAAGAAGATACTCACCAACGGACGCACGGCTGTATGCAGAAAGTGATGGTGTGGCAGACCCCATCACCACTTTTGCATGCTCCAGTCTGGCTCTCTGGATCGCAGTCTCCCTTGCATGATACCGAGGTGTGTTCTCACTCTTGTAAGTGGGCTCATGTTCCTCATCGATCACGATCAGCCCCAGATTCGAAAATGGCGTAAAAAGTGCAGATCTTGGTCCTACCATCACCTGCACTTCGCCACGCTTCGCTCTCTTGAACTGGTCATAACGCTCCCCCTGGGAAAGTCTGGAATTTAACACAGACACCTTATCTCCGAACATGGCATAAAAACGCCGTACAGTCTGATAGGTAAGGGCAATCTCCGGGATCAGAACAATGGCCTGCCTGCCTTCTGAGAGTACCTGCTGAATCAGGCGCATGTATACCTGCGTCTTGCCGCTTCCCGTAACTCCGAAAAGAAGCGCCGGTCTGGGCTTCTGCGTCTGCCATTCCCGCATGATCTGCTCCGCCGCTTCCCTCTGTTCACGGTTCAAAAGCAGCTTCCTGTCTTCCTTTACCAGATCTCTGCTATCCGGAATACGGTACATCTCCTGGCTCTCGATCCGGATCATTCCCTTTTCTTTAAAGAATTCCAGAACCGCAGTACTTGCTCCAAGTTCTTTCACCGCAGAGGTGTATTCCAGACTTCCGGACTCCAGAATTGCCCGCAGAAAACGCTCTCTTGCTTTAAAACGGCTTCCGGAAAGTTTCTCCAGAAGTGCCTCTCCCTCCTGCCTGTCCCCGCAGAAAAAAATCAGTCTTTTTTCTTTTGCACGGACTTTATCCTTTACAGGAAGAACAGTCTTAAGAGCCTGGATCATAGTGGAACCATATGTTTCTTTCATCCAGGCAGCCAGGGCGATAAGACGGGATTCTGTTGTCTCATCGTCCGTGGATACCCCTTCGATCTCCTTGATCCTGGATGTATCGTATTTTGGTTTTTCGGAGATTCCGATCACGTAACCTTTTCGGAGCGTATTGCCTTTTCCAAAGGGAACTGTGACAACAACACCCGGTGAGATCTCTTTCTCCAGCCTTTCCGGTACACGGTACTGAAAATCCCGGTCAAGCTTCTCATGTGAAATATCAATGATCACATCTGCATAGATCATGCGTTTACGCTTTCCTGTCTTCTTCCAGAATCTCCTGGATCAGCACACGCTCATCCATCGGATATTTCTTACCCTTAATTTCCTGGTAATCCTCATGACCTTTTCCGGCAAGCACGATGATATCACCAGGTTCACCATGATGGATCGCGTAGGCGATTGCTTCCTTACGGTCCGGAATCTCCACATATTTACCGTCGGTTTTCGCCATACCGACTTTGATATCATCAATAATAGCCTGCGGATCCTCATCACGCGGATTATCGGATGTGATGATGGTAAGATCAGCCATTTTTCCGGAAACTTCGCCCATTTCATAGCGGCGGAGCTTAGAACGGTTACCGCCACAGCCGAACAGACATACCAGTCTGTGCGGGTTGTATTCCTTCAGTGTTCCCAGAAGGCTCTCCAGAGCCATTGCGTTATGTGCATAATCGATCATCAGTGTGAACTCATCAGAAACCTTAACCATCTCAATACGGCCTTTAACCTTCGCCACCTTGAGAGCCTTGATGATGTTCTCCTCTGATACCTTGAAATGACGGCAGATTGCGATCGCTGTCAGAGAATTGTAAATGCTGAATTTACCAGGAATGTCAATCTCCACCGGGAAGTCCAGAAGACCTTTCACATGGTAGGAAATACCAAGGTATCCCTTTCTGCCCACAAGCTTTGCATCCTCAGCACGGAGATCTGCTTTTTCGGAAAATCCATAAGTTTCCAGATCACAGGTATGTCCTTCAATGATCTTATCAAAATGCTCATCGTCCCTGTTCACGATTCCTACACGGCACTGCTTGAGAAGCATGGATTTGCAATGAAGATAATCATCAAAATCCTTATGCTCATTCGGTCCGATATGGTCTGGCTCGATATTGGTAAAAATACCGAAATCAAAGATAAATCCCTGAGTTCTGTGCAGCATCAGTCCCTGTGAGGAAACCTCCATGACAACGGCATCACATCCAGCTTCTACCATATCATGAAAATATTTCTGCACCATATAAGATTCCGGTGTGGTATTGGCTGCCGGAATACGCTTCTCTCCGATGATCGCTTCGATGGTTCCGATCAGGCCAACCTTATAACCTGCATTCTCAAGAATGGATTTCACCATATAAGTGGTAGTGGTTTTTCCCTTGGTTCCTGTGATTCCGATGGTCTTCAGTTTTTCGGCCGGATGTCCGAACCATGCAGCGGAAATAAAGGCCATGCCATAACGTGTATCCTTCACCTGGATCACGGTCACATCAGCCGGAGCTTCCACCGGTTCCTCAACGATCAGAGTTTTTGCACCCTTGGCAATAACTTCCGGAACGAATTTATGTCCGTCCACCACTGCACCCCGGATGCAGATAAAAAGACTTCCTTCCTCTACTTTACGGGAATCATAGACAACAGAAGTTACCTCCTGCTCTGTGCTTCCCTGAAGACAGTTATATTCAAGATGTTCTAATAAGGATAAAAGTTTCATTTTTTCTCCTCCGTTTTCCCTGTTTTTCGCATGGGCGGAAAACAGGAAAGTATACTATTCTTAGTTAATGTACATACCATATAGAATAGCACACCTCCCCCCTGTTTTCAACGTTTCTTTCCACCTGTAAAAGCCCGTCTCCGGCATTTCACGGAATGTTCACTGCTTTCTGTCAATTTCCTGTTCAGCGTTTTTCTTTGTGGAGCTCTCTGTACTTCCGGTGAAGCCAGATTCCGCCCAGAATCGTAAGCCCTGCGGTAAGAATAAGCAAGGTAAAAAGCTCGATGCCGGACTCATCGCCTGTTTTCGGATGAGAAGTCGCCGCTCTTGCCATGGAATCGCCTTGGGCATATATGATCTCCGACTCATCCTGATCGTTTTCTGTTCTTTGAATATTCTCTTCTGATTTAATTGCCATTACATTTCCTTCCACTGTGACCTGTGAAGATGCCTCCACGACCCGGCTTCCGGTCTCCTGACTTGTAACAGTTACCTGATTCAAAAGCTTCTGATCTACCGTTTTTTCCGGAATCTTCACCACCGCCTGCAGGGAAACTGCATCTCCGGGCGCAATCTTTTGGATCAGGGCCTTTGTCTTTGTGCGATTCAGCGTAATTCCTTCCTGCTCCACAAAATAAGCCTCTATTCCTTCTGCCTGAAAACGCTCGGTTCCTACTACAGAATGAAGCGTTTTTTCACCGGTATTTACAATACAGATCTGGTAGGTTACTGTTTCGCCAGGTGCAGCTTTCTCCCTGTCTGCGTTTTTCTTTACCGTAAAGTCGGCCTTTAACGGCTGAAGCTCGCTGGTCATAGACGCACTTCGCATGATCGTCTCGCCTGTTCTTCCTCTCACGCTGGCTTCTGCCTCTATTTTATGCTCCAGAGGCTTCTCCTGCTCATTCTCCAGCGGTGCCAGAACATAGAGCGTTCTCTTTTCGCCTGCTTTTAATGTCAGAAGCTGTGCTTTTGCGCCTTTCGCAGTAAGTCCTTCCGCATTTTCCCACTGCTGAATGATCTTCGGGCAGGAAAAAATACTACTCAGCTGAATATCTGTCAGATCCAGCTTTCCTGTATTTGCAATATCAACTCTGTAACGGATCGTCTGTCCGGCCTTCATTTTCTTTGTTTCTGATGCTATGGCAAGGCTCATATCTGCTTTTGCTGCTTCCACATCCAGAACAGGTGAGATTCCTTCTGCCAGTACCTGTTCTTCTCCGTTTTCTTTCATAAGAAGAAAGGTTCCTGCACCATTTCTATCCTTTCCGAGGGGTTCATCCTGTACAAAATGGCAGCTGATATTTTCTGCCGGACAGCGATATTCTTCACGCAGCAGGAGTGGAATCCTCAAAGAAATTGGTTCCTGTTCTTCGTTTAAAGAATCTGCATCTATTTTATATTCTATCCTGGTAATCTCTGTTTTTTTTCCCTGCTGGTTTTTTATGGTTATCTGGCTGGTGGATATATTTTCATCAAGTTCCGATAACTCCGGCTGAAAATATTCCGAAACATAAACTATGAGTGCTAGATCTGGCAATACTATCTGTGGCTTTTTCTGAGTTTCATCCGTAATCGCTTCTGATACTTCATCTGAATCTTCCTTTGAATCTTTTTCTGGCTCTTCGGTCTCACCATCCACTTTTTCTTCCAATACTACATTTGAGATTTTCGCCGCCTCATTTTCCCCGTATTCTACATCTTCTCCAACGGACGGTGCTCCCGCCGGTGTGCTTTCACCCGCTTCCTCCGACTTTTCATTCTCCTGCTGTACTGCTTCCCCGGATGCCAGCTCCTCCATGTACTCATATTCTTCCTCCCTTTCCTGATCTTCCATATTTTCCAGTTCCGATGTCTGCTGTTCTATTGTTTTCTGAACTTCAATTTCCGCTCTTGTATTCTCTGTTTCTGCATCTCCCTGTTCTGCATTTTCCGTCTCTTCGATTTCCGATTCCGTATTTTCTGCTTCTGGTTTTCCTGACCCTGTATTTTCCTGATTCACAATTTCTTCTGTCCATTCAGTTTCTGTTTCTCCGACTTCCGGTTTTTCAATCTCTTCTTCCCTGCTTTCGAAATTCATCTCCTCATATTCTTTGGCATTCTGCTCCATATTTTTTACTTCTGCAATTTTCGCCGTCACGTCCTCCAGTTGCATATTTTTCACTTCCAGGGCTTCTGATTCCTGTTTTTTTCTCTCATCAATCCATCTCTTAATCCCCTCTACATGGATATTCAGTTCCGCACGCCCGTTCTCCTTGTCTGTCCAGGAACCACTCTGTCCAATCGTTATTCCTACTGCTTCAATCTCTGCACTTTTTACTGTTTCCGTTAAAAATCCGCCACTTAACACAGCCCCTGCAGTTGCAACAGCAATACCGGTTTTCCGGATCCGTCTCCATATTCTGTTTTTCATAGCATTCTCCTGTCTCTGCCTTTGCAGCAGTCTTTTTTTACACACGATTTCTTTATCAGAGCTTACTTTTCCACAAGCAAAGGCATCCCTCCTCGAAAAAGCAGTGCATAAACAGGCAATTTTCCTGCAATTCCGGTGCTTCTTCATACACAGCTACGATTTTTTTACAAAAATGGATCTCTGCATCGAACTGATGCGTGAATATTTCCCGCAGAACGCGGAAATAAGACTCTTTTAATGTAGCACATTCCACGATATGGCGCAACTACATATAAAAAATATAAACTTTGTTTAAACTTTATTTATAAATTTTCGATTTCTTTTAGATTGACGACATAATTTAAACATAATTCATCTATATAATAGATCTTGGATAGATGAAAAACCACTCTCTATCTCCCCCCTCAAAAAATAGTAGGAAACCAGCCGCCTGATACGTCAGGCGGTTTTTCCTTTGCAAAAAATAATTCTATTGCATTTCCCACATAGGTCTTTTATAATGAAATATAGTATTCATTACTTTAAACAGTAATCATTTTAGAGAGAAATGAGGTATTTCCTATGAGCGAAAAAACCGTAGTAGTTGCATTAGGCCACCGAGCACTTGGCACCACACTTCCAGAACAGAAAAAAGCTACCAAACTCGCAGCGAAAGCGATCGCTGACCTGGTAGAAGAAGGCACCCGCGTGGTAATCTCCCACAGCAACGGTCCGCAGGTAGGGATGATCCACACCGCAATGAACGAATTCGGCAAGGCACATCCTGATTACACATTTGCACCAATGTCTGTATGTTCTGCCATGAGCCAGGGTTATATCGGTTATGATCTTCAGAACGCCATTCGTGCGGAGCTTATCTCCAGAGGAATTTTTAAGCCGGTAAGCACAGTCCTCACACAGGTTGTCATCGATCCTTACGATGAAGCTTTTGCAGAGCCAGAGAAGATCATCGGCCGTGTTCTCAACGCCGAGGAGGCTGAGGCAGAAGAAGAAAAAGGTAACTTTGTCACAAAAGTAGGCGAAGGCCAGTACAGACGAATCCTTGCAGCTCCGAAGCCGCATAAGATCATTGAGATTGAAACTGTGAAGGTTCTTTCCCAGGCTGAGCAGATCGTTATCGCAGCAGGCGGCGGCGGAATCCCCGTTCTCGAGCAGGGTGCACAGCTGAACGGTGCCAGCGCCATCATTGAGAAAGACCGCGCAGCCGGACTTCTTGCAGAGGAGCTGAACGCAGATACACTGCTGATCCTCACAAGTGTTGAGAAAGTAAGTCTTGATCGTAATACAGATCACGAGTCTTATCTGGATACCATTTCCACCGATGATGCGAAGAAATATATCGCTGATGACCAGTTTACAGCAGGTTCCATGCTTCCTAAGATCGAAGCAGGTGTTTCCTTCGTTGAGAAAGGTACCGGACGCCGTACCATCATCACTGATATGGCTCATGCAAAAGAGGGATACCTCGAAAAAACAGGAACTATCATCAAATAAATATCTAAATTTACTTAGATCCCGTATTCAGACATGCTCCAACAGTAGTCTGAGTACGGGATCTTTCAACATCTGAACTATCCGGAATATTCCGCAAAATATTTTTACATGGATTTTCTCTCAGCGATCTCCGCCATCTTGGCTTCATTCAGTCGGGTATCTCCATGCACACGACTGTAGGAAAGATATCCGTTCATACGGTCGATCTTGGTCAGGTTTCTGGAACCGCAGACCGGACACACATCCATCTCAAGTTCTTCATGTCCACAGTCATCACAGTATGCAAGAGAAAGGTTCACACCTTCATAATAGCCCAGATCCATAGCCCGGCGGATCAATGTACGGATTGCCTCTTTGTTGTAACCGATCGGGTAACGCACATACTGAATCTTTCCGCCATTGCAAAGCTCCCAGAAACGTCCCTCCAGATCCTGTTTCTCAATCGGAGTTACATCCTCTGTTACATGACAATGGAAGCTGTTGCTCACATAAGGTCTGTCAGAAACACCCTCGATGATTCCGTACATCTTTCGGAACTGCTCTACCTGCAGACCACAGAGACTCTCTGCCGGTGTTCCGTAGATTGCATAAAGATATCCGTCCTCTTTCTTGTACTGATTTACCTTATCGTTGATATATTTCAGAACTTCCAGTGCAAAAGCTCCATCCTCAGCAATGGACTTGCCGTTATAAAGCTCCTGCAGCTCATTCAGCGCGGTAATTCCAAAGGACGCTGTCATCGGTTTCAGGATCTTGCCGATCTTTTCATTCGGTTTCAGATGACCGCCGTAGAATCCGCCCTCGCAGTATGCAAGCGGGTTGGTCGATGCACGCATCTGTCCCAGATACTCATAGGTACGGATATGAAGATTACGGATCATTTCCAGATAGAAGTCAAGAACCTCGTAGAAATCTCTGCTCTCCGCTCTCGCCTTGGCAAGGATCATCGGAAGATGAAGGCTTACCGCACCAATGTTGAAACGTCCCACAAAAACAGGTGTATCATTCTCATCCGCCGGCTCCATTCCGCCACGCTCATACCACGGACTTAAGAACGCACGACATCCCATAGGGCTGATGACCTTTTTATATTTCTTGTACATGCTGGAGATATAGCCAGCACCCGTCATGGAAAGCCAGTCCGGATACATGGTCTTTGAGGAGCATTCCACACCGGCTTCAAAGATATCCTCACAGCATTTTCCAGGGCCATGAATTTCTTTATCATAGAGGAAAACGATCTTCGGAAAAAGCACCGGTTTCTTATGTCCGGCCTTACCCTGACCGCCCTGATGAACCTCAAGAAGAGAGATCGTACACATCTTCTCGAACTGCTCTGTTCCAAGTCCCAGTGTCACCGTAACAAACGGATAATCACCTCTGGAGGAACCGACTGTATTCAGCTTGTACTCGATTCCCTGCCAGCCCTGGTCATAATCTCTGCGGACCTTATCAAGCGCATACTCAACTGCCCTCTCCTCACGGCCCTTCCAGCTCTCATCAGAATATTTCATAAATTCAGAAATATATTTGTCATAGCTCTTTTTCGCATACGGAGCCAGGATCTTATCAACCTCCGGCACAGTGAAACCGCCGTATTGCTGTGCAGCTGTACTTAAGATGATATCTCCCATAACATCAAAGGCTGTATCCAGAGTCTTCGGCTCATTGTACCATACATTACCCATCTCAAAGCCACCGCTCAGTACAGCAGCCACATCAAAGAGACAGCAGTTCATTGTATCCAGACGCGCAGACTGATCATGAATATAAATGTATCCGTCCTTACATGCCTGAAGCTCGTTACGGTTCATAAAAAACTTACGGTAGAGCTCCTTGTTCAGCTCATTAAAGATCAGACTTCGTTTGGTCGCTACAAGTGCGCTGTCTGTATTGGCATTGCTCTTGTCGCCAATATAACGGATCGCCTGGCTCTTGGTATAGACGTCATCCATCATATGAATAAAATCCAGCTTATAGTTACGGTAATCACGATAGCTCTTGGCTACGGCCGGATTCACACGCTCCAGAGCACCCTCTACGATGTTGTGCATCTCCTGGATCTCGATCTCATTTTTCCCAAGGGAATCCGCATGCTCCTGGGCAAAACGGCAGATAAAATCCTTCTCTTCATCTGAAAAAGTGTAAAGAATACGCTCTGCTGATTTGTTTACGGCAGCCACGATCTTCAGAGGATTAAACTCTTCTCTTGTTCCGTCTTTCTTAATAACATATATCATGACTCATCTCTCCCAATACTATATATAGTGTTTACGATACCTATATCTTGTTTTTTCTCTATATATTGTGCTAGGCATGAGTATACCACAGCTGGCATGAAAAGAAAAGAGGTATTTCTGTATACAAAAAAATACAGACTCTTAGCACTGCCTGATCTCACTGCGGAAATATTCTTACAAATTATTTACAAGCCAGTTCAGGAACAGCTTCCACATTTCCGGAGCCGCACATATAATCCCTATGATGAACCATATAATGATCCACGCTTTTGAACCGGATTTTTTCTTCTCAGAAGGCTGATTTTCACGCTGGTTCATGACCTTCCTCTGATTCATATCAGCTGATGTTTTCTCTGTTTTCTGACGATTCAGTTCCGAGATTCCGCCCCGTCCGGTTCTTGTTCCGAAACCACGCTGCATATTTCCTCTCGTCTGACCACTCATATTCCCTGGCATGCTGCCACTATTCTGCGATCGCTGTACTGTTGCAGCTATCTCTCTGCGCTTCCCGGTATTTCCCTTCTTTTCCGTTCTTACTGTGCCCGGCATTCCCGCCGTCCCGTTTGCACTCCTCTGCTGTGTTTTTCCAGTGCCGGACATTTCGGCATATCCTCGCATCTTTTCCCGGACTCTGGCAGAAGCATGACCATAATGCACCTCCCGGGGTTCATTCAGATGATAAAGCACCTCGTCATTCCGATACGGCATTCCGCAGAGAGAACACCTTCCATTTACAACTTTTCCACCACATACCTGACATTTTTCACCAGCCATAAGCTCCCTCCATCCTGTATCTGCCAAGACAGTTAATTATCCCATCAAAGCTCGTTTTGTACTGTTTTTCTGCATTCACTGTTTTAAGTATATCATACCCGGCATATAATACACAGCCCTTTTCTTTTATTGCCACCCCACCCATTTTCTGCTATAATACCTCACAGAGCAGATAAGCCAAAAAATCATCAGGAGGAGCCGATAATGAATACAATCACAATCCCCGCAACCTATCATGCAGACCTGAACCTCCATGATACACAGATTGCGATCAAAACCGTAAAAGATTTCTTCCAGCAGACACTCTCCCAGAAGCTCAATCTTCTCAGAGTATCCGCTCCGACCTTTGTAGCACCGGAGTCTGGTCTTAACGACAACCTTAACGGTGTAGAACGTCCGGTAAGCTTTGATATCAAGGCGATCGAGGGCAGCAACGCCGAGATCGTACACTCTCTGGCTAAATGGAAACGTTATGCACTTAAGAAATATGGTTTTTCACATGGTGAAGGACTTTATACCGATATGGTAGCGATCCGACGCGACGAGGATCTTGACAATATCCACTCTGTTTACGTAGACCAGTGGGACTGGGAGAAGATCATCTCAAAAGAAGAACGCACCATGGAAACTCTCAAGGAAACTGTCCGCAATATCTACAGCGTCCTTCGTAAAACTGAGAAATACATGGCAGTACAGTACGACTACATCGAGGAAATCCTGCCGAAAGATATCTTCTTCATCACAACCCAGGAGCTTCTTGACATGTATCCGGACTGCACACCGAAGGAACGTGAATACAAGATCACCCGTGAAAAGGGTGCCGTATTCCTTATGAAAGTCGGAAAAACTCTCACCAACGGAGAGCGCCACGACGGACGTGCCCCGGACTATGATGACTGGGAACTGAACGGAGATATCCTTGTATATTATCCGGTACTTGATATCGCCCTTGAGCTGTCCTCCATGGGAATCCGTGTAGACGAAACAGCTCTTGACCGCCAGCTCACAGAAGCAGGCTGCGACGACAGAAGAGAGCTTCCTTTCCAGAAAGCGATCCTCAACAAAGAACTGCCATATACCATCGGCGGTGGAATCGGTCAGTCCCGAATCTGCATGTTCTTCCTCCGCAAGGCACATATCGGAGAGGTACACGTATCCCTCTGGCCAAAAGAGATCACAGACGCTGCCGAAGCACATGGCCTCCAGCTTCTGTAAACAACCCCGAATTTACTTTTGCAGAAATGAGGTAATAACGTGAACATTCTGTTTTTTCTGATTCCAAAGAGCGAGGTAGCCTACATCTTCGAGGACGAAACTCTTCGTCAAACTCTCGAAAAAATGGAGCACCGCAAGTACTCCTGCATCCCGATCCTTACCATGGACGGCAAATATCTCGGCACCATCTCAGAGGGCGATCTTCTCTGGGGCATGCGCCGCGCAGACATCCACGATATCAAGGAAACGGAAGGAATCCCAATTATGGCAATCCCCCGCCGGGCAACCTACAAGCCGGTTCACGCAGACTCCAACATGGAGGATCTTCTGGACCGCGCCATCAACCAGAACTTTGTTCCGGTTATCGATGACCAGGGTGCTTTTATCGGAATCATAACCAGAAAGTCGATCATCAAATACTGCTACAGCGAAATGAAAGCTGCGAAGAATGCCTCCGGCAAGGAGCAGTCTGAATAATTAATTATCAAGTACAAAAAAGGATGGTTTCAACCCCTGTTTATCCAGGAATTGAAATCATCCTTTTATTTCTGCATTGTTCTATTGTACAGTTCTGACCTGTTCTCATTCTCTCAGATTACCTGCACAAGATTAAGTTTTTCATCTGCAAGCACGATATCTGCCCTTTTTCCAGGTTCAAGCGAACCCACCTCATCGTAAATCCCAATACTCTTCGCCGGATTCCTTGTCGCTGCAAAAATGGCCGCACTCTCCGGCACTCCCATAGCGATCACACACTGCATACATTCATAGAGATTCGTTGCCGATCCTGCGATCGTCCCGTCAGCGAGAACCGCTTTTCTGTCTTTCATGGTCACTGCCTGACCGCCCAGCTCATACGTTCCGTTCTCCATTCCGGCTGCCATCATGGAGTCGCTGATCAGTACGATACGTTCTCCCCCGAACATCCGGAACGTATTACGCACCACTGACGGATGAATATGGATTCCGTCTCCGATCATCTCCACCATACAGTCCGGATCGTCTGCCGCAGCCCCGATCACACCGGGCGCACGATGATTCAGCGGATTCATGGCATTATAAAGATGTGTCACATGATGAGCACCTTTTTTCATGGCATTTACCGCACAGTCGTAATCTGCTCCTGTATGTCCAAGAGAGATCACCACATCGTCCTTCAATTCTTCAATAAAGTCCTCTGCGCCTTCCATATTCGGAGCTACTGTCACGATCCGTATCCTGCCACCTGCTGCCTCCTGGCACTCCCGGAAAAATTCCACATCCGGCTTCCGGATGTATGCTTCCACATGCGCGCCTTTTTTCGCAGGATCAAGAAACGGTCCCTCCATATTCACACCTATGATTCGCGCACAGCTCTCATCCTGCTCCACTTTTTCTGCTGAAGCAAAAATCCCTCTCAGCTGCTCCAGCGGCAGTGTCATTGAAGTAGGACAATATGATGTGATACCGTGGGCTTTTTCGTACTGGAGGATTTTCCGGAGACCTGCCGCATCTGCATCGGAAAAATCATGTCCCACTGCGCCATGGCTGTGGATATCAATAAGCCCCGGCAGCACCTTCAGACCAGTCGCATCGAGCTCTTTTTTATCCGAAACCTCCTGCTCACAGGAAACCAGTCTGCCTTTCTCCACATACAGATCCATTTCCCGGTAGGTGCCGTCTTCCTGAAATACTTTTCCGTTTCTGATGATCATGATTTTTACCCCTCTCTGTCGTAACTTTCCTCTTCCCTCTACAGAAGTCCTTTTTCCCGGATGACCGCAAGTGCAGCCTCATCGGCTACCACCGTCAGATCCAGATGCAGCTGAAGAATGGATGCCGGAACATTAGGCGTGATCGGCCCGTAAAGCGATTTATATAAAGCCTCTGCCTTGGCAACACCGGTTGCCACAAGAAGGATTTTTCTGGCTGCCATGATATTTTTGATTCCCATGGTATATGCCTGCTTCGGAACCTCATCCATGCTGTCAAAAAACCTCGCGTTAGCCCTGATCGTACTTTCTGTCAGGTCCACGCAGTGCGTCTCTTTCTCAAAGGCTGCACCCGGCTCATTAAATCCGATGTGTCCGTTTTCCCCGATTCCCAGAAGCTGCATATCCACACCACCGGTCCGGCTTATAACCGCATTGTACTCTGCACAGGCTTTGTCACTGTTCTCTTCCAGTCCATCCGGCACAAAGGTCTTGTTTTTATCGATGTTTATATGGTCAAACAGATTTTTATTCATAAAGTATCGGTAACTCTGCTCATTATCCCCGGAAATCCCTTTATACTCATCCAGATTTACAGTCGTCACCTGCGAAAAATCCAGATCTCCCTTTTTGTACCATTCCACCAGCTGTGCATACATTCCCACCGGAGTGGAACCGGTTGCAAGACCCAGCACTGCATCTGGCTTCATAATGATCTGTGCAGACATGATATTGGCTGCCTTTCTGCTTACATCCTGATAATCTTTTCCTTTGTAAATAATCATAAATTTCCCCCTCAGATCTTATTCTTCGATCGCTATAGTCAAAAGCGCCTTCCGAACCTTTATTATTTCTGCCTTCTTACAGAGATTATAACACAGCTCTCAGTCTTTTACAGCAACGACTGTGATCCTACTGTAATCCCGACAGTGGCAGAAAATCCTGTGGATGACTGTTTGCTCTGTGACCGGCAATATGCTTCTCTCAATGCACACGCTTTATAATGATAGACATGCCCCAAAAACGGATGCCCTTCATCCTGCCCTCACGCAGGAACTGAAGACCATCCAATCTGCTGTGTTTCTTATAATGTCTTCGAAAGGAATTCGCGAAGTCTCTTGTTCTTCGGATTTGCGAAAAACTCCTTCGGGGAATTCTCTTCCTGGATCTTTCCTTCATCAATGAAAAGAACTCTTGTTGCCACCTCGCGGGCAAAGCCCATCTCATGTGTTACCACTACCATGGTCATGCCGGATTTTGCAAGCTCCTGCATCAGTTCAAGAACCTCACCGACCATCTCCGGGTCAAGTGCGGATGTTGGCTCATCAAAAAGCATCACATCCGGGTTCATGGCTAGGGATCTTGCAATGGCGATACGTTGCTTCTGACCACCGGAAAGCATATCCGGATAGGAATCTGCCTTATCCGGAAGGCCGACGCGCTTCAGAAGCTCCAGAGCTGTTTTTTCTGCCTCTTCCTTGCTCATCAGCTTCAGTGTTACTGGAGCAAGCATGATGTTCTCTTTTACGGTTTTGTGCGGAAACAGGTTGAACTGCTGAAATACCATTCCGATTTTCTGACGATGGCGGTTGATATCCACCTTCGGGTCTGTGATATCTGTTCCTTCGAAGAGGATTTTTCCCCCGGTAGGCTCCTCAAGAAGATTGAGGGAACGGAGAAATGTGGATTTACCGCAGCCGGACGGTCCGATGATCGCTACCACCTCGCCACGACGGATCTGTGTGGTGATTCCGTTCAGGACCTGATTACTGCCATAGGCCTTCTGAAGCCCCTGCACATCAAGAAGTACTTCATTACTTACGCTCATTGGTTCTCAGCCTCCTCTCAAGTCTTCCTACAAGATAGGTAAGGAAACAAACGATCACAAGATAGATTGCTGCCACTGCAAGCAGAGGAAACAGCGCACTGTAGGTCTGGCTTCGGATGATATCTCCGCCACGTGTCAGGTCAGTAAGACCAATGTAACCACTGATGGAGGTCTCTTTCAGAAGCACAATCAGCTCGTTTCCAAGAGCAGGCAGGATATTTTTGACCGCCTGCGGAAGAATGATCTTCGTCATTGTCTGTGTGTAGTTAAGTCCCAGGCTTCGTCCGGCCTCAAACTGTCCCTGGTCAATGGACATGATACCGGAACGCACGATCTCAGCCACATATGCCGCTGAGTTCATACCAAAGGCGATGATCGCAACCACAACCTTACCTGGATCTACAGTTGCAAAAATTACATAATATACGATCAGCAGCTGTACCATGGTAGGTGTTCCACGAATTACAGTCAGATAAACTCTGCAGATCGCGTTCAGGATCTTAAGTTTTCCTGTTTTGTCATGTGTTGAACGTACAATGGCGATCACGAAGCCCAGAAAAATACCAAGAAGTACTGCAAAAAATGTAATGATGATCGTATTTTTCAGACCGGATACAATGAACTGCCAGCGATTGTCGTCCAGAAAGTTAAACTGAAACTGTTCAATAAGACTCAAAATTTCCACCCTTTCCAAAACTACAGGTTCCGAAACCCGGAAGTATACCCCGGATATCCGGAACCTGAATGAAGTTCCTGAAGTTTTCTGTCAGAAAAAATTATTTCTGTACGATGATAACCTGTTCTGCTGTTGTATATGGATCTGTAAAATCAACACTCTTCTTACGATCCTCTGTTACAGTCATTCCTGCTGCACCAAAGTCAGCTTTACCGGATTTTACTGCATTTACGATCGCATCAAATTCCATATCCTCAACTTTAAGCTCATATCCAAGTTTGTCACAGATTGCCTGTGCAATATCAACGTCGATACCTACGATGTTGTCTCCGTCATAATATTCGTATGGCTGGAAAGTTGCGTTGGTAGCCATTGTAAGAGTTCCCTTGGAATGGTCTGCATCCTTCGGGGTCTCATATGGAGTCTTACCTGCATCATCGCCGATGTAATTATCTCTGATGGAATCCAGAGTTCCCTCGTCGCCAAGCCCTTTCAGTGCATCGTTGAATTCTTTGGTAAGATCTGCATTGTCCTTGGAAAGGCAGATCGCATACTCTTCCTTGTCAAAAACGTTCTCAATGATCTCAAGATCGTCATTCTTCTCAACGAATTTCTTGGCCGGCTCGCTGTCGATTACTACACAGTCAACCTTACCCTGTTTCAGAGCGAGAACTGCATCGTTTCCTTTGTTATATCTCTCAACAGTTGCATCCTTTACATCTGTAGCAAGTGTATCGCCTGTTGTTCCAAGCTGAACACCGATCTTCTTACCTTCCAGATCATCTGCGCTCTCGATCTTGTCTGCTGCAAAAACTGCAGATGTCATGGATACTGTCATAGCGGCCGCAAGTGCAAGTGCCATAAATTTTCTCTTCATTTCTTTTTTCCTCCTGAATTCTGTGTATATCGCTCCGGTCACGTTCTTCTTGTCTTTACCACCTGATGTTACTGTTCACTTCATGATCAGCACCGCGTCCGGCGAAATACAGGAATATTTATGCATGCTTGTGCATATTTCTTTGTTTTATGATACCATGTTTTTCGTAAAATGCAAGTGAATAAAATATTTCCCTGGTAAAATTCACTTTTCGATAACAATTATCCAGTATACTATAATATCTGAGGAAGAAACTGGAAAACCTGGAGTGTTTTTTCCACGAAGGGCTTGTGCTCCTGTGGAAAAAACAAGTATAATGTTCACAAATAAGGAGGTTATTATTATGAAATTCACGAAAATGCACGGTATTGGCAACGATTATGTATATGTAAACTGTTTTGAAGAAACTGTAAAGGATCCTTCCGCGGTAGCAAAATTCGTCAGCGACCGCCATTTCGGAATCGGTTCCGATGGCCTGATCCTGATCCGTCCGTCTGAGATTGCAGACTGTGAGATGGATATGTACAATCTGGACGGTTCCCAGGGTGCCATGTGCGGAAACGGTATCCGCTGTGTTGCAAAATATGTTTTCGACCACGGCATCGTTGACAAAACATCCTTAAGCATCGCCACAAGAAGCGGTATTAAATATGTAGATCTTACGATCCGCGACGGCAAGGCTTCCATGGTAAAAGTCAACATGGGCTCCCCCATCCTCACTGCAAAAGAGATTCCGGTAGTCTCTGAATCCGATCAGGTCATTAACGCACCGATCACCGTTGATGGAAAAGAATATCACATGACAGCAGTTTCCATGGGAAATCCTCATGCCATCATTTATATAGATGATGTAGACAGCCTTGACCTGGAAAAGATTGGTCCGTCCTTCGAGAATCATGTATGTTTCCCTGACAGAGTGAACACGGAATTTGTTCAGGTCATTGACCGCAATACTGTCAAAATGCGTGTATGGGAGCGTGGTTCCGGAGAAACTCTCGCCTGCGGCACCGGCGCCTGTGCAGTAACTGTTGCCTCTATTCTCAATGATAAAGTTGACGGAACCAAACCTGTTACTGTCAAGCTCCTTGGCGGAGACTTAAATATTTCCTGGGAAAGAGACGAAAATCTGGTCTACATGACCGGCCCGGCAACTACCGTATTTGACGGCGAGATTGATCTTGCTTTTCTTGGAGAGTAAGTTCTTAATAATTAAATTAAACCGATATTCGCAATTGCAGCAGGAAATTTGCTCGATTCGAGTCAATTCCCTGCTGAACGGTAAGCAGTTATTCCGTATAAAGCTACACAATGAAAATGGATTACAGACATCCACCCCAAATAAAAAGGAGCTTCAAAAGCTCCTTTTTTATTTTATATGATTTTATAAAAATACCAGCACTCTTTCCACAATAAACACCGCCACACACGCCAGCAGTGCCACCGTGATCAGGCTTTTTTCTTTGTAGGCAGCGATCAGTGCTACAAAGAATCCTGCTGCACCGGAGATCATACTGTCTGTGGCTTTCAGAATCGCCGGAAATGTCATAGCCGCCAGACAGGCATACGGAACATAGTACAAAAAGGACTTGATAAACGGACTGTGGATCTCATTCTTCGCAAGTGCAAGCGGCAGCATTCGGATCAGGTAGGTAACCACTGCCATTACAAGAATATAAAGATATACATTATGACTCATGAGACGCTTCCTCCTTCTCCTCCACCGGACAGAAATAAGCCGCCAGACCTGCTACCAGTAATGTTGTGATGATGATCATAAATCCGGAAGATACTTTTTTCAGCACAGGTGTTACCGCAAAAATGGTGCTCACTGCCATGGATGCCACAACAACTCCCAGAACCGGTTTACTCTTTTTGGACGGCGGAACGATGATCGCCAGGAACATTCCGTAAATAGCCACACTCAGGGCACTGAGCATAAAATCCGGAAGAAGGCTTCCGGAGATACCTCCTACCAAAGTTCCAAGTGTCCAACCCGGAATTGCCACGCACATGGCTCCGTAATTATAAAATACGCTGACTTTTCCCTCCTGGGCTGCACTGATACCGAAGATCTCATCTGTGATACCAAAAGCCGCCACATATTTCAGAATTCCTGATTCTTCACGCCGGAATTTCTGGGACAATGAAAAAGACATCAGACAATACCGTAGATTGATCACCAGCTGGGTCATCGCCATCTCCCACATGGAGCCTCCCACAAAAATAATATCCAGTCCCGCAAACTGTCCTGCCGATGTCAGGTTGGTCAGTGAGATCAGAACTGCCTGCCAGATACTTAAGCCTCCGGCAACGGCCATCATGCCAAAGGTAAAGGACACTGCAAAATATCCAAGTGCAATGGGTACTCCATCCTTCATACCTTTTCTGAAACTTTCTCTTTTCATTGATTTCCTCCATTGTATACCCACGGTGTCCATTCCACCGTTCTTCCGTATATACGCAATAAGAGCGTGCCCCGGAAACCCTTCACAGTTTCCCGACACGCTCTCTTATTTTAGCATTGTGACATTAAAACTTCAACACTTTACCTTAAAACGTTATGTTTTTTCTACGATCCGGTAGTATGCCCTGGCAGTCATGGAATAGATCAGACCGTAAACCACTGCAAAGATCAGCACCGTTCCCATCAGAAACAGACTGCCCAGAAAGATTCCGATGAACAGAAGACTTCCGTTATCTGCATAGTAGGTTTCGTATTCGACCTGACGGACACCTCCCAGCAAAATGATATTCTCGGAAAAATTTTCTCTTTGCCTGTAATCCTTCAGTGTCTGATAAACAACATTTCCATACCGGATCTTCTGTTTATCGTCACCTTTAATGTCCACACCCAGATGAACCGTCAGATCTTTCCCCGCAAATTCCTGCAGTACATTGGAAAAATCCTCAGCCAGAAAAAACTTCATATTCCCAGGAACTGAGCTGTTTTTTCAGAAGACTTGCGATTGTTTCATCATCTTCTACAATAAAAATACGATACTTCATTCCTGATCATCCTTTTTTTATTTCTCTTCTGTCTGTACTCCCTCCGGATTTACAAGACGGTCCAGAACTCTGAAACCATTGTTACGGAGAACACTCTCTGCAACCAGAAGATCCTCGCAATGCATGATTGCTACCGGTACCTTGAGTCCTCTGTGGAAGAATGTGTAGATGTAATGAAGGTTTACATTGCTGTCGCCCATGACGCTTAAAAGCTTGTCAAGACCGCCGATCTCGTCCTGAAGGTCTACAAGGATGGCCTGTGTGATACGGGTCATGTAGCCCTGCTCTGCTATGATCTCGTCTGCTTTTTCCGGGTTGTCGCATACCATACGGAAGTTTGCGAATTCCGGTGCGTCGAAGCAACCGAATCCGTAGATATCGATCTGATTCTCCGCAAGAATGCGGGTTACTTTCTGCAGGCTTCCTGGTGTGTTTTCTACAAAGACAATATTCTGTTTTACCATAGTTTGGGGTCCTCTTTTCTTTTATTTATTTTCCCTTCCGGGGTGGAGCTTTCTTCGCAAGCGGCAGGTGCGAGGAGGGGAAGCATTCGTAGTTGCGAAGGCCATCGTCCCCTCCTCGCGCTCCTCCCCTCCCGGCCACGCCGCTGTTCTGCGTTGCGGTTGTGGTTCGCGGTTGGAGAGGAGATGTATTCTGCGATTGTCTAATGGGGCTGCGTTCTGCCGATACTGGTGACTGTGGTACTTCTGTTCCATCACGGGTGGGGCTTTTCGCTGCAGCAGGTTCCCCTTCCGGAATGAAACTTTTTTTCATAATAACAGGGAACAGGCCCGCTGCGCGAGCCGCTTTCCCGTCCGTCTGCATTCATCGGCTCAGCCTGACACGCTCAACGAAAGTCGCATCCCTCACCCCACCAATAATCTCACACTTTCTACAGCGTAGCCCTAAAAAAAGCGTGCCCAGAAAGGGGGAGCGCGAGGGGGAAATATGCGAGCTTCGCAACTCTGAGAGCTTTCCCCCTCGCAAATTTCCACGGGAAACAATTCCCGGCGTTCCAAAGCTGTCCGCAGCTTTCCCTCTTTAAAGCGTAACGCTTTTAATCGTTAAATTTCATATATCAGTATACCATCCCGCCACGAAATGTCAACCCAAATCACACTTTACTCTATTATACCAAAAACAAAAAAAATATCCAACAATATAAAAAGATACCCTCTTCGCTGCCACTCCAGCAAAAAGGGTACCCCAAAAATTCATTTAAAGAAAAACTCACCTGTTTCAATCAAGCTCTTCATCCACATACTTCTGAATATTAGAAGCATTCACATACTTCTTAACCTGTGCACCGTCGGTAATCACAAGTGTTGGTGCCTGGCGAATCCCATACTGTTTTACCAACTCCGGATTCTGCTCTGCGTCGATGATCTCCAGTTCTTCACCTTCCAGCATCTTTTTTGCCATACGGCAGTTCGGGCAGGTGCTGGTTGTAAAAAGATACTTGTGAGATGCAACCGGCTGGATCTCCACCTCGTCGCCCTTCATGGTCATCATGCTGGTGTGTACCTTCTTAAGCTGGGAATGTGTAATGTCGTACAGTGTACGGTTCTTGTATTCCTGTGTCTTACCGTCATTCCAGTTCTGTACCGGACGGTAATATCCTGTAATACGGCTGTAAACCTCAGCCTTTTTGCCGCATTTCGGACAGGTGAAGTGCTCGCCGCTGATATAGCCATGCTCCTGACATACAGAGTAAGTCGGAGAAATTGTGTAATACGGCAGTCTGTAATTCTCGGCGATCTTTCGCACAAGGGCTGCTGCTGCTTTCCAGTCCGGAAGCTTCTCTCCTAAGAATGCGTGGAAAACCGTTCCTGATGTATACAATGTCTGCAGATCATCCTGGATATCCAGTGCATCAAAAATATCGGATGTATAGTCAACCGGCAGATGAGAGCTGTTTGTGTAATACGGTGTGTCACCCTCTTTTCCGGCAGTCTTGATATCCGGATAACGGCTTCTGTCATGTTTCGCAAGACGATAAGCAGTGGATTCTGCCGGTGTTGCCTCCAGATTGAAAAGCTCACCCGGATACTGTTCCTGATAATCGGACAGGCGGCTTCTCATATGCTCCAGAACTTCTTTTGTGAACTTCTGTGTCTCCGGAGCTGTCATGTCCTTCTTAAGCCAGCATGCGTTCAGTCCGGCCTCATTCATTCCCACAAGACCGATGGTTGAAAAATGATTCTCAAAACTTCCAAGATATCTCTTGGTATACGGATAAAGACCCTCGTCAAGAAGTCTGCTGATCACATCTCGCTTAATATGAAGAGATCTTGCTGAAATATCCATCATATGATCCAGACGGTGGTAGAATTCCTCCGGTGTTCTGGAAAGGTAAGCGATACGCGGCATATTGATCGTAACAACGCCAACAGAGCCTGTGCTCTCACCGGAGCCGAAGAAACCGCCGCTCTTTTTGCGAAGCTCACGGAGATCAAGACGAAGACGGCAGCACATGCTGCGGATATCGCTTGGCTTCATATCACTGTTGATATAGTTTGAAAAATACGGAGTACCGTACTTGGAAGTCATCTCAAAGAGAAGCCGGTTATTCTCAGTGTCGGACCAGTCAAATTCTTTCGTAATGGAATAGGTCGGAATCGGATACTGGAAGCCACGTCCGTTGGCATCGCCCTCGATCATGGTCTCGATAAATGCTTTGTTGACCATGTCCATTTCTTTCTTACAGTCCTTATATTTAAAGTCCATATCCTTGCCGCCTACGATAGCAGGAAGCTCTGCAAGGTCATCCGGAACTGTCCAGTCCAGTGTAATATTGGAAAATGGTGCCTGTGTTCCCCAACGACTTGGTGTGTTCACACCATATACAAAAGATTCGATACATTTCTTCACTTCTCTGTAGGAAAGATTGTCCACCTTTACAAAAGGTGCCAGATATGTATCAAAGGATGAAAATGCCTGTGCTCCTGCCCATTCATTCTGCATAATTCCAAGGAAATTGACCATCTGATTGCAAAGCACGCTCAGGTGCTTGGCTGGTGCAGAAGTGATCTTGCCCTCGATTCCGCCAAGACCTTCCCTGATCAGCTGCTTCAGTGACCAGCCTGCACAGTAACCTGTCAGCATGGACAGATCATGGATATGAATGTCTGCATTTCTGTGTGCCTCTGCGATCTCATTATCGTAGATCTCAGAAAGCCAGTAATTCGCGGTAACTGCTCCTGAGTTGCTTAAGATCAGGCCGCCTACGGAGTAGGTAACTGTTGAGTTCTCTTTTACACGCCAGTCCTCAACCTTCACATAGCTGTTTACGATCTCTTTATAGTCAAGAATGGTAGATTTCATATTACGGATCTTCTCACGCTGTTTGCGGTAAAGAATATAAGCCTTGGCTACATCAGAATATCCTGCCTGGATCAGTACATTCTCCACACTGTCCTGGATATCTTCAACTGAGATCCTGTTGTTTTCGATCTTATTCTGAAAATCTGCGGTAACACGAAGCCCCAGAAGATCGATCATATCCGGGCTGTAATTCTTATCCTTCGCATCAAAGGCTTTGTCAATGGCAGCTGTGATCTTGCCCATCTTAAATTCGTCTAATTCACCGTCTCTTTTTACTACCTGAAACATAAAAAAAATGCCTCCCTCACGCATATATTTTTAAAGCGCTGTAGGCTTATTGTAGCAGACACACTATCGAACGTCAATACAAAAAGTACCATATATAGTGTCCGTTTTGTTCAGGGTACTATATATGGTACTGAGTTTAGTTTTTAACATTTATGTAACTTTCGGGTAGATTTCACGCGGAACCCTTGCTTTTACCGCAATCCCGCCCTCTGTATATTCCTCGGAAAGAAGCTGGCCGTACTCACGGATCAGCTGGATCTGGCCAGCTTCTGCATAGGGAAAAAGCCGCTCCATATAGATCTGGCCTTCTGCCAGGATTTTTGAAAGAAGTTCTTTCAGCTCATGGAGTCCTTCTCCTGTACGTGCAGAAATCTTCAGAGTATGATCTGCCCGCAGATCCCGGAGACTCTCTCCGGAAACACGGTCCTGCTTGTTAAAAAGCGTGATCGTTTTTTTACCAAGGGCACCTAGCTCTTTCAGGGTCTCATATACGATATGCATCTGCATCTCCGCCTGTGGATTGGAAGCATCCACCACATGGATAATATAATCCGCGTATTTCGCCTCTTCAAGAGTACTCTTAAACGCCTCCACCAGATTATGCGGCAGCTTGCGGATAAAACCTACCGTATCTGTAAGAAGCAGCTGCTGCCCGTCATCCAGTGTGAGAAGACGGGTCGTTGGATCCAGAGTTGCAAAAAGCTTATCCTCAGAAAGCACCTCTGCCCCTGTCAGTGTATTCAGAAGTGTGGATTTTCCGGCGTTGGTATAGCCTACGATGGCTGCAGTCTTAAGATTGCCCTCCGATCTTCTGGAACGGATCAGCTCTCTGTGCTTCTCCACCTGGGAAAGCTCCTGCTTCAGCGCGGAAATCCGGTTACGGATCAGACGGCGGTCTGTCTCCAGCTTCTTCTCACCGGGTCCTCTTGTTCCGATTCCGCCTCCCAGACGGGAAAATGAGGAGCGAAGTCCTACCAGACGCGCAGAACGGTAACGAAGCTGTGCAAGTTCCACCTGGATCTTACCCTCACTGGTCACCGCACGCTTCGCAAAAATATCAAGGATCAGAAGAGTTCTGTCCATGACTTTACATTCCAGCTCCCTCTCCAGATTATTCATCTGTGCAGGAGAAAGCTCATCATCACAGATCACACCATTGGCATTTAAAGCATAGAGAAGACCTTTAACCTCCTCGATCTTTCCCTTACCAATGTAGGTACCCGGGTGAACAGCCTCCCGGTTCTGAATGATCCTGCCCGCCACGGAGGCACCGGCTGTAGAAGCAAGTTCACCAAGCTCATCCAGTGATTCTTCCATATCATCTCCGGCACTGGCCTGCACGCCGATCAGGATCACACGGTCCTGTATCTCGTCAAAATATTCCATATCAGCCCTCCGAAGATGTTCTGGTCTTAAGGAAAGCCAGCTCTTTTTTTGCAGCGGAATCTTCCGGGAACATATCAATATATTCCTGAGCCTTCGTCAGAGCTGTGGCAAAATCCAGCTTCTTCTCATAGGCAACAATCTCATTAAACAACAGACTCTGCATCTCATCTGTGGATGCTGTCGGAAGTCCCTTGGTGATATTGTCCAGTGCAGAATCATAATCTCCGTTACGGATATCGCACAGTGCCAGCCCGTTATAGCCTTTTGCCGAATCTCCCTCTGCTGAGATATACTGTGTATACATAGCTTTTGCATTATCCACATCATCCTGTGCCAGATACACCATGCCAAGCAAAAGTACTGCTTCTGTGTTGTCCTTCTTGGTAGCTTCCAGAAGCTCTTTCTTGGCATTACTGTAGTCTTCCATGTAATAATAAACGCGGCCTCTGTCACAGTGATCCTGGGCATCCTTCGCCTCTGAGGAAAGCGCAGCTTCCAGATATCTGGTTCCGTCTGCCTCCATATCCTTGTCCAGATATGCTTCATAGATCTGAATAGCCATATCGTAGGTAGCGTTTTCTCCATATGCCTGCTTGAAGTTAGAAGCAGCTTCCTCGTAGGAATCCATGGCAAGAGCAACTTTTCCTGTAAGGAAATAGGTACCTGCATCCATCTCAAAATCTACTCCAAGTGTCTGACAGTCTGCCATTGCATCCTCGTATTTACCTGCTTTCAGCTCTGCAGTTGTCCGGTAGGACAGAATATCCTTGCGAAGACTTTTGCTTACCTTGTCACAGTTCAGCGCATCCGTAAAACTGGTTATAGCATCCTCATACTTACCAAGACGGAGATTCGCAATTCCTGCTCCTCTGTAAGACTGTGCCAGCTTCACTCCGTTCTGGATCGAAGTCTGATACTCCTCCAGCGCATACTTGTAACTTCCCTGTGAAAGATCTTTGCCTGCCTGCTCATATGTTTTTGTTTTTTCACTGCCACAGCCGCCCAGAAGCAACGCCCCTGTCACGGCTGCAAGAATCAATACTGTCTTTGTATTTTTCATGGATTACCTTATTCTACAACAAGCCCTTCGGCTTCCATTACATCAACAACACTGTCTACGTATTTATGGCAGAGCTCATCTGTTCCTGCTTCTACCATAACACGGATCAGTGGCTCTGTACCACTCTCACGTACAAGGATACGTCCATCATCGCCCAGTGCCTCTGCTGCAGCCTCGATTGCAGCTTTCACCTTCTCATTGTCCAGTGCTGTCTTCTTGTCAGACACACGGACATTGCGGAGAAGCTGCGGATAAACCTTCATCTCCTTTGCAAGATCACAGAGTGTTGCCTTCTTGTCCACACATGCCTCCATGATCATCAGGGAAGTAAGGATTCCGTCACCTGTAGCAGAATAGCGGCTGAAAATAATATGTCCGGACTGCTCGCCACCGATACTATAATTATTTTCCATCATGTTCTCAGCAACGTATTTGTCACCAACTGCAGTCTGCTCATAGTCGATGCCTTCACGCTCCAGAGATTTGTAAAGGCCAAGATTGGACATAACAGTGGTCACAACTGTGTTGCCATTGAGCTGACCTTTTTCTTTGAGATATTTACCGCATACGTACATGATCTTGTCACCATCAATGATATTTCCGCGATGGTCAACTGCGATACATCTGTCTGCATCTCCATCGTATGCAAAACCAATATCCAGACCTTTATCGATTACAAACTGTCTCAGCACCTCGATATGAGTGGAGCCACAGCCACGGTTGATATTGGTTCCGTTCGGCTCATTGTTGATCACATATGTTTTTGCACGAAGTGCGTCAAAAACACTCTTTGCAATAGCAGATGAGCTTCCGTTGGAGCAGTCCAGTCCAACCTTGACATTCTTAAAGTCATGACATGGAATGGAAATCAGATGTCCGATATAACGGTTTCTTCCTGATGCAAAATCCACTGTGCGTCCAATATCTTCTCCTGTTGCCAGTGGAAGTTCCTCGATCTCACCATCCAGGTAAGCTTCAATGCGCTTCTCGATCTCAGCGGAAATTTTCTGTCCGTTCTCATTGAGAACCTTGATTCCGTTATCAGTAAATGGATTGTGACTTGCGGAAATCATGATACCGCAGTCAAAATCTTCTGTACGTACTACGTATGAAACACTTGGCGTTGTTGTTACGTGAAGCAGATAAGCATCTGCTCCGGAAGCTGTCAGTCCTGCTGCCAGAGCATACTCAAACATGTAGCTGCTTCTTCTTGTATCCTTACCGATCACGATCTTTGCCTTGTGATCTCTGCCATAATACCAGCCGAGATAACGACCCACGTGAAATGCATGATCTGCTGTAAGCTTTACATTTGCCTCACCACGAAAACCATCTGTTCCGAAATATTTGCCCATAATGTTCTCCTTTATTACTGATACAGCCCCTCCGGATAAACACCGTCATCTGTCAGTTTCTTAAATGCAGCCTGTACAGATGCCTTATCCTCCTGATATGTAACACCGAACCACTCGTCCTGTGTCTCAAGAACATCTACGGCCGCTCTGCCGGAATGGATAAGCTGGTCGATCAGTTCAGGAAGAAGGTACTCTTTCTTGATGTCGCCTTCTTCGATTCCGCCAAGGAACTCCACGAAGCCTTTCTCAAGGATCTCCATGAATTCCGGTGTCAGTCCCCACATGTTCATGGAAACAAGGCTCTTTGTATCCAGTGTTTCTGCTGTACCATCGTCATTTCTTGTCTCAGCACCGTCAGCTGTCTTGAAGATATTATGTGTCTCTGTAACACCAACAAGCTTGCCCTCTTCGATATGGCATACGCCTCTTGTAACACTTCCGTTATCACTTAAGGTATTTCCAAGACGGAATCCGGCCATACAGATATGCATCGGACCATCCTGCGGATGATCCTGTACAAGATAGTCGTGAACCTTCACATATGCTTCTTTTCCATAGTAGTCATCTGCATTGATAACAGCGAACGGCTCAGAGAGAACCTTCTTTGCTGCAAGTACAGCATGTCCTGTTCCCCACGGTTTTGTACGGTCTGCCGGCTTCTTAAAGTCTCCCGGAAGATCATCGATCTCCTGGAATGCGTAAGCTACCTCTGTAATCTTCTCTATACGATCGCCGATAACTTTACGGAACTCATCCTCGATATCCTTACGGATGATAAATACAACTTTGTTGAAACCTGCCTCCAGTGCATCATGAATGGAATAGTCCATAATGATCTCACCCTTCGGTCCTACCGGTGCAAGCTGTTTGATACCTTTTCCGAAACGGCTGCCGATTCCGGCTGCCATAATTACCAGTGCTGTCTTTTTCATGTTACGTTTCCTCCTGATTATTATAGTTTTTTTTAATTTATATTTGTAATTATCCGGTTACTCCTGCTCATTAAGCTTTGTCAGCTTCACGGCCTGGTCTGCTGCGATCAGGCTGTCAATGATCTCATCCAGATCTCCGTTAAGAATATTCTCAAGACGATGAAGCGTAAGCTTGATACGATGATCCGTCACACGGCCCTGTGGAAAATTATAGGTACGGATTTTCTCGGAACGGTCTCCGGTACCAATCTGGCTTCTTCTGGCCTCAGCCTCCGCATCATGCTGTTTTGCAAGCTCCATTTCATAAAGACGGGAACGAAGTACACGCAGTGCCTTGTCCTTATTCTTAAGCTGTGATTTCTCATCCTGGCAGGAAATAACGATTCCCGTCGGAATATGGGTAAGACGTACCGCGGAGTCTGTTGTATTGACACACTGACCACCATTTCCGGATGCACGGAATACGTCGAATTTACACTCGTTGAGATCCAGATGGAAATCAATCTCCTCTGCCTCCGGCATGATCGCTACTGTACAGGTGGAAGTATGGATTCTTCCGCCGGACTCTGTTTCCGGCACACGCTGTACACGGTGTACACCACTCTCATATTTCAGTCTGGAATAGGCACCCTCTCCCTTGATCATAAAGGTTACTTCCTTGAAGCCGCCGATTCCGTTCTCATTGAGGCTGAGCATCTCTGTCTTCCAGCGGCGGGACTCTGCATATTTCACATACATACGGTAAATCTCCGCTGCAAAAAGTGCTGCCTCATCACCACCGGCGCCTCCACGGATCTCAACGATAACATTCTTGCTGTCGTTAGGATCTTTCGGAAGAAGAAGGATCTTCAGCTCATGCTCCAGCTCTTCGACTCTCTTCTTTGCATCGGAGAGCTCTTCCTTGAGCATTTCACGCATCTCTTCATCTTTCTCGCTTTCCAGCATGGAAAGGCTGTCCTCGATCGTCTCTTTATTTTTCTTATATTCTTTATATGCGTCTACGATTGGCTGCAGGTCGCTCTGCTCTTTCATAAGCTTCTGAAAATGTGCCGGGTCATCGGTCACTCCCGGTTCTCCAAGCTCATTGAGAAGCTCATCAAAGCGCACCAGCAGATCATCCAGTTTATCAAACATGTATTTCCTCCTGTTTCTGTCCAATCACCACACGATCAAGTCCAGGCAGATCCTTTATGACCTGAATGTGTGTAAAACCAGCTTCTTTCATCATATCACTGACTGCACTTCCCTGTGTGCAGCCGATCTCATACAGAAGCCATCCTCCGGGCTTCAGATATTTTCCTGCCTCAGATGTAATGCTTCTGTAAAAATAAAGCCCGTCTTCCCTGCCGTCAAGCGCTCCCCTCGGGTCATGAAGACGCACCTCTTCCATTAATGTCTCAATTTCTTCCGTTGCTATATAAGGCGGGTTTGAAATAAGGATATCATATTTCCTGTCCTCTTTTCCACCTTTTTCGCAAAAATACGGTGCAGAAAACATATCACTTTCCACAAACCGGGCACGATTTTCCACCCCCAGCACTTTGGCATTCTTTTCTGCCACCTCAAGAGCACTTCCTGAGATATCTGCTCCCACACCACGGGCATCCTCCCGTTCCAGAAGAAGACTGATGAGAATACATCCGGAGCCTGTACACATGTCAAGAATTTCAGGCTCTTTCATATCTTCCATACGCTTTAGTGCTTCTTCCACCAGCGTCTCCGTATCCTGTCTGGGAATCAGTACATTCTCGTTTACATAAAATTCATAGCCCATAAAAAAAGCCTGATGAGTCAGCTGCTGTACAGGAATATGGCCTGCACGCCTGCCGATCAGCTCCAGATACTCTGCTGCGGTCTCATCAGACACCGGTTCATCTCCATGTGCAAAATAATATGCCCGATTAATTCCGGTCTTAAATTCCAGAAGGAGCCAGGCATCCAGCCCGGCTTCTTCCAGTCTATTTTCTTTCAATATATTTGTGCCTTTTTTCAGAAGGGACTCAAGAGTCTGCATGGCATGTCTCCTCTGTCTCATAAGGAATATCCAGATCGAATTCCTCTTTCAGATATGCTCTCCAGTCAAAAACCGCTTCAACAGCCTTAATGGCAACCTCTGCCATATCTGCTGTCGGCTCCTTGGTGGTCAGTCTCTGCATGGCAAGACCTGGCTTGCTCATGATATCTGCAAATTTACTGTCTGTTCTTCCTGCCCACTGAATGATCTCAAAAGAAATTCCTGCAACTACCGGAACCATAAGCAGTCTTCCGAAAAGCCTCACCCAGTAAACCGGAACCAGTACAAACACAAAGTGAAGCACAATACTTACCAGCATAACCAGGAACAGAAAGCTTGTTCCGCAGCGTTTATGTAATCTGGAACTCTTCAGCACATTCTCAACCGTCAGGGGCATTCCGTGCTCCACACAGTTGATACATTTATGCTCCGCACCATGATACATAAAAGTCCTCTGAATATCCTTCATTCTGGAAATCAGAAGCATATATCCCATAAACAGCGCCAGCTTCACAAAAGCTTCCACAACTGTGACTGCAAATTCCGATGCCCCGACTTTGCGGATCAGACTGGCCAGTGCATAAGGAAGCAACATAAATGCAGCAACTGATACAACAATGGAAAAAGCCACCGTCACATAAAGCAGCCACTTAAACTGCCTGTCTTCCTTTGCTTTCTTCGCAGAGCGCTCCTTGTCGGTAAGATGGGCATTTTTCTTCGCCTCTTCCTCATCCTCCTCGTCGCCCGCAATCTCTGCCGAATACATCAGACATTTGGTGCCCACCACAAGAGAATCCACGAAGCTTACTACTCCACGGATAATGGGCTTCTTTAAAAACTGTCCGTTTCCGAATATGCACTTATAATCTTCTACTTTCAGCTCGATTTCTTTATCCGGGCGGCGCACTGCGATGGAATACTTGTCCTTGTGGCGCATCATGATTCCTTCCATCACGGCCTGTCCGCCGATATTCGATGATTTCATTCATTCTCTCCTGTGCAGCTGAAAAATATTTTCAGTTAAAGAAAGGTTGAGATTTCCCAACCTCAACCTTCTCATTTCCTGTATTCGTAATAATTACTTATTCAGGCCGTATTTCTTATTGAACTTATCGATACGTCCACGAGCCTGTGTAGCCTTCTGCTGTCCTGTGTAGAACGGATGGCATTTGGAGCAGATCTCAACGTGGATGTCCTCTTTAGTGGAACCTGTTACGAAAGTGTTTCCGCAGTTGCAGGTTACAGTTGCCTGATAGTAGTTCGGATGGATTCCTTCTCTCATGATTTTCACCTCTCTATATAATTTAATATTATTCGTATACATTTGACGAATTCCATTTTAAACAGCTTGCTAAGTATAACATAGCTTTCCTTAAAATGCAAGGACTTTATAAAAATTTCTGTTTTCTTACTGTCTGTACCAGTTCTGCATTCGTTCTTGTACGCGCAAAGGTATTCAGTATCTGTTCTACAGCCTCATCGGACTTCATTCCGTTGAGTGCTTTTCGCATAATATAGACAGCTTCCTGTTCATCCTTGCTGAGAAGAAGATCCTCTCTTCTTGTGCCGGATTTCTGGATATCGATAGCCGGAAATACTCGTTTTTCCTGCAATTTTCGATCCAGTACCAGCTCCATGTTACCGGTTCCTTTGAACTCCTCATAGATCACATCGTCCATCTTACTGCCGGTATCCACAAGTGCAGTCGCAAGGATCGTCAGGCTTCCGCCCTCACGCATATTACGGGCTGCGCCAAAAAATCTCTTCGGCATATGAAGAGCTGCCGGATCAAGACCACCGGATAAGGTTCTTCCGCTTGGCGGGATGATCAGGTTATAGGCTCTGGCCAGTCTGGTAATGGAATCCAGAAGAATGATAACATCCTGCTTATGTTCCACAAGACGGCGGGCACGCTCCACAACCATCTCGGAAACTCTCTTGTGATGCTCCGGAAGCTCATCAAAGGTAGAATAAATCACTTCCACATTTGGTCCCTGGATCGCTTCCTTGATATCCGTAACCTCCTCCGGACGCTCATCGATCAGAAGAATGATCAGATGCATGTCCCGGTTGTTCTTAAGGATCGATTTGGCAACGTCTTTAAGAAGGGTTGTCTTACCTGCCTTAGGTGGAGATACGATCATACCTCTCTGTCCTTTTCCGATTGGGCTTATCAGATCCACTATACGCATGGCAGTTGTGCCACCTGCACGCTCCATGACAAGTCTCTCATTTGGAAAGATCGGTGTCATATCTTCGAAATTATATCGTCTCTGGCCTTCGCTGGGATGAAAACCGTTGATAGAAGAAACATAAAGAAGTGCGCTGAACTTCTCGCCCTGAGTCTTGATCCGGATATTTCCCTGGATGATATCTCCTGTCTTTAAGTTAAAACGGCGGATCTGAGAGGGGGAAACATAAATGTCATTCTCTCCCGGAAGATAGTTCTCACAGCGGATAAATCCATAACCGTCCGGAAGCACCTCAAGAATTCCATTGGCCTTCTCACCGCTGTCAAGCTGTGCCGGTTCTGACGGAACATTCCCGTTCTCGGCACGCAGATCCGTCTCATGTGCATTCTCGCGCATAGATGTACGTTCCTCTCTTATCGGTCTCCGGTAATTCTCACGGTTATAGCCGTCCTTATTATATCCTTCTCTGATGTTTTCTCTGCGTGCTGTTGTTCTGTGTTCCTGATCATTCCTGTTTATACGATAATTTTCTCTTTGTTCCTGCATACTCTCCGATGTGGAATGAGTATGATATTCCTCATTTTCCCTCTCATACTTCTTATCTTTTACAGTTATCTCTTCGGATGTGCTTCTCTGTACTTCAGTGCTATTTCCCTTTGCGGATTCTTTAGCGTCTTCCTCCAGCATTCTTTCAATCAGCGCCGGTTTTCTCAAAGTGGAAATGCCTTTCATCCCTCTTGCCTTTGCCAGATCTTTCAGCACAGCCAGAGATAATGATTCATACTTTTCTCTCATAAATACCTCTATTCTTATTGTAATTTTTAAAATTAATGGAATCCTATACAGCCTGACATGGCTGTATCTGGTGTCTGAACCGTCATTGAATGTAATAATTATGATAATAATATACACCATTTTTGAAGCAATGCAAGAAATTTTTGTCGACAATTTTATCCTGAATATCTCTTTTTCGCGTTTTTTTCCTATGAACAATTGCGGAAATTATTTATGACACAAAAACACCCGGAATTTCTCCCGGGTGTTCAGCTATGTAATTAATTACTTCCAGATAACCTTATAAACCGTCATAATCTTATTTACCTGTGTATCTGTAACCTTAGCCAGTGCGTTTACAACTGCCTCATATGTCTTCGGACGTTCTTTTTTCAATGCTGTTGGATTCTCGACATAGTTCAGAACAGACTCTGCAAAATACTCGGATGCATTCTGTGTTGCATATGCCTTTCTGACACCTGTAAATTTAGATTTTTCACTGTTATATACTGCTGCAAAAGAGCTCGATCTGTCTACATTTCCTGCTATAAATGCCAGGTAATGTCCCAGCTCATGGTAAATCGTATCATCCTGTTTCTGAAGTGTGATACTTCTTGTTCTGGCATCAAAATAACCCGCATAGGAAACGCTCGGATCAACGGTTACAGTAAATCCCATTTTTGTATAAGCATTCAGGACTTTGCTGTTCATCTTTGGTGCAATAGACGCTACATTGCTGACTGTGTATTTCTCTTTTTTCGCATTTGCACTGGTTGCTGTGGTTTTTGCACTTGTTGCCTGTGCTGCTGCAACAGTTGTCGTTGTTGTTACAGTTGTTACAACTTTCTGTGTCTGCACAACGTTTTTGGATTTTTTGGTATATTTCTGACTTGTAGCTGTCTGTACCATTGTCTGGGTTTTTACAGTTGTTGTCTGGTTTTTCTTTGTTGTCTTTGAGGAAACTTTCTTTGTTGTCGGAAGATTCTTCGTATAGGTTTTCGTAGCTGCTTTGTTTAACTTGATGTTTTTCTTCGTTGTCTTTGTCCGCTTTGTTGTTTTGGTTGTTACTTTTGGCTTGGCAGCTAATGGAGTATCATCATCCGTAATCGTCTGTTCTACTACCGGATCCGTATAATTCGGTAGCTCCGGTACCTGTGAATCCTGCCATACCATTGCAAAACTTCCGGCTGTGATCAGCGCTGCTGCTGCAACACACCCTGCTGCGATTTTTTTCTTCTTTAAAAAGTTTATAAGGTTCATTTTCTTCATACTTTTCACACCTTTCTGAAAATGGACGTTCCTGCCATCATCCATATGGTGCCCGCTGATTTATTGCATCAAAAAAACCGCTTATCCCTTAAAATAAACGGCCGCGTCAACACATAAATCCTATTTTCACCTGGATGTGATTACAGTACGTCACTAAATCGGAATTTAATGCGGCAACCGGCTGTCATAGTCTTTCAATTTTGACCTTAGACCCTTGGCTTTGCGTCCCTGCTTTTCAACAGGTTTGCCTTTATATACACAGTATATTGCTTTATTCGCGAAATGTCAATATTTTCCCCCTCATTTTCTCCCCTGCTTCTGTCTTTTTTTTCCACAATCTGCTATACTGTTGTCTGTAAAAGTAAAAAAAGCCATTATATATCAGGAGAACGGTAAACATGTCTAAATTTTTATCTATCCGTCTCCTTTTTGTGCTAATACTTTCCGGAATGCTGGTCAGTCTCACAGGTTGCGGTGGCGCAAAAAGCTCCGGTGGGGAACCCCCTTCCTATTCTCCGGCCCGCATCCTTGTTCCGGAAGCTCCTGGCAGTCAGACTCTCGGCAGTTCTCCGCTGATCCTGGATATTTCCAATCAGGCTCAGGGATACTTCACTGCACAGTCCGATTCCGGTGATTCCCGTATGAATATACAGCTTACCACTCCATCCGGTGTCCTTTATTCTTATTTTCTGGAACCGGATGAACAGGCTGTCCTTCCTTTTTCGGAGGGCTCCGGCGACTATCTCATCACCTGCTACCAGCAGGTTGAAGGCAGCCAGTACGCAGCTCTGTATACAGAAACGCTCTCTGTGAAGCTTGAAAATGAATTTCTTCCGTTTCTGTATCCTAACCAGTATGTGGATTTTTCGCCGGAAAGCCAGGCCTGCAAAGAAACACAGTCTCTCGTCACAGAAGGTATGAAAGATGTGGATATCCTGAACGCCATTTATACATACGTTACCGAGCACATCACCTACGACTATGACAAGGCAGATTCTGTAGAAGCCGGATATCTTCCGGATGTGGATGATACTCTTAAGACGGGTACCGGCATCTGTTTTGATTACGCTGCACTCACTACAGCCATGCTGCGAAGTCAGGATATTCCCTGCAAGCTTGAGATCGGTTTTTCCGGCGAGATCAAGCATGCCTGGATTGATGTCTACATCCGAAATAAAGGCTGGGTCACAAAAGCCATATCCTTTGAAGGTGATACCTGGAAGCTGATGGATCCCACCTTTGATTCTAACAGCGATGACAAGGACGCTATTCAGGATTACATCGGAGATGAAAGCAACTATACGGTACAGTTCATACGCTGACAGTCATTCACAAAAAGGAGACAATACTATGAAATATAAACTTACCGCCCGTGAGCTGGCAAGCTTCTGCGGGCAGATGGGAATGCTTCTGCATTCCGGCATATCCACAGCAGAAGGACTTCATATCCTCTGCGATGAAAGTAAGACCGATACGGACCGCGAGATTCTTAACTCTCTGATCCACTCCATCGATGAAAACGGCTCTCTTTCCCAGGCAATGGAGGAAGCAGGCTGCTTCCCGAAATCCATGACCGCCTACATAAAAACCGGCGAGGAAACCGGATGTCTGGATGAGATCATGAAAAGTCTTTCCGACCATTACGAGCAGGAACAGGAAATTTCCGACCAGATCCGCAGTGCTGTTATCTATCCGCTGATTATGCTGGGTATGATGGCTGTGGTGATCCTGGTCCTCCTTATAAAAGTCCTTCCTGTTTTCCAGCAGGTATTTCAGCAGATGGGAATGGAAATGGACGGCGTTTCCCAGGGACTTTTGAACGCCGGAAATGTAATCAGCCGTTATTCTGTGCTCTTTCTCATCCTGGCTGCTGTGCTGACCGGCTGCGTCCTGTTTTTCAGTCTCACAGAAAAAGGCCGTCAAAAGCTCCGGAAACTGGTCACACACCTTCCTGTATTCCGCGAAATTCCGGTTGCCATGGATTACAGCCGTCTGGCACAGGGACTGTCCCTTGGCTTAAAGAGCGGTCTTTCCCCGGAAACCACTCTTCAGCTTACCCAGGCACTTATCACACAGCCCAAGCTTCTTTCCCGCGTAAAAAAAACTTCTGCACTGCTGGAAGAAGGAGAGGCTTTCTCCAAAGCTCTTACAGAATCCGGCCTGTTCAGCGGCATGGAAGGACAGCTTGTCACTGTTTCTTTTTATTCCGGAACCAGTGACGAGACTCTGCACACGCTTTCCCGGCAGTACACAGAAAAGTCTGTAAGCCTGATCTCACAGGCCGTCTCTGTTGTGGAGCCTACTATCGTGATCCTGCTTTCGCTTCTGGTCGGACTTGTACTTCTCTCTGTAATGATGCCGCTTCTGGGAATCCTCTCAGATTTTGCAGTGTAAGGTGGTGAGTGAATGGAACTTTTTGAAAGCCGCAGAAAAAAAATTCTGCGAAATCTTCTGTTTCTCCTCCCTGCACTTCTGCTGATTCTGATCTGTATTCTGTTTATTGCAGGTATAGGACATGCTTCTGAGCAGACCGTTGCAAGAGAACGTTCTGCTCTGGAACAGACATTAAAAAGCAGCGCCATACGCACATACGCCATGACCGGAGAATACCCGGAAGATCTTTCGCAGCTTCTTGATGACTACCATATCACTTATGACAGAAACCGGTTCCTGGTAGAATACATACCAAACGGTTCCAACCTTCTGCCGTCTATCAGTGTCATTACCCGGAAAAACAGTTCCGGCATGAAAGGAGGCACCGTTTCATGAAGCTTCAGAAAAACAACAGTCATTCCGTCTCCTCACTTTTTTCACTCCTGCTGTTTGGAATCTTTGCCCTGTTTCTTATGCTGATGCTTCTTTTTTCTGCAAGAGTTTACCAGCAGACCCTGAAACAGACCGAAGCCAATGACAGCCTGGGAACTGCCACTGCCTATCTCACCACAAAATTCCGGCAGCATGACCAGACAGATGGGATCTTTACCGGCACTCTGGACGGTGTCAATGCCCTCTGTTTCCGGGATACGATCAAAGGAAAAGATTACATCACCTATATTTATCTGAAAGACAACAGCCTTATGGAGCTTTTCACTGCTGCCGATTCCAGTGCCGGCTCTGCTGCCGGTACTGCGATCGCAAAGCTTTCTGATTTTCAGGCGGAAGCTCTGAACGATGGTTTTTACCGCATCACACTGAAAAACACCTCACAGATCACCTCGCAGTTTCTGCTTCACAGCACAGCTTCCGCAGCATCTGCTGATACCGGAACCGGAAAGGAGCCCACATCATGAAAAAATTGCAGCATAATTCCGGAAACAGCCTCTTTCTTATGGAAATGATCCTTGCGCTTCTGTTTCTTTCCCTTTCCTGTGCTGCCTGTATTCAGGTCTTTGCAGCTGCAAGATCCAACCGGCTCCGGGCACAGCAGCTGAATCAGATTCAGGCTCTGACCACATCCATGGGCGAGGCACTGGAGGGTACAGACGGTTCAAACGGGCAGATTTTATCCCTTCTTCCGAACGGAAGCCGGAAATCCGCAGATCTCGTCTGGTACTACGATGCGGCATGGCAGAACTGTGAAGACAGCGAATCTGCTTATGAGATGGTCTTTACCCCGGCTACTTCCTCACAGGAAAAATCCGGCTCCCTGACTTTTTACCGCACTACGGATCACAAGGAGCTTTATCAGATCAACTTAAGCTTTCCTGCCTACAGTGAAGAAAAGGAGGACTCCAGATGAAACAAAAACACTCTTTTTTTGTAACAGCCGGGATTCCTTCTCTGTTTCTGATCTTTTCTGTGTTAGTTCTTGCTGTTCTCTCTCTGCTTACGCTTGGTAATTCCCGCAGCAGTCTGAATACAGCCAGACGTTCTCTGGATCAGACCGAGGCCTATTACACAGCCTGCCGGGAAGCCACCGAAACAATAACAACGTTAAAAAATCTTCTGGCACAGAATGTCCGGAACACATCCGATGAGGACGCTTATTTTTCAGAGGCCGGACAACTTGCAGAAAAACAGGACGGACTTACCTGGGATTCCGATCAGCATACCATTTCTTTTTCACAGAAAATTTCAGACACCCAGCAGCTTTCTGTCATACTGAAGGTTCTCTATCCAGACTCTCAGAACAGTCCTGTTCTTGAACCCCTTCAGTGGAGCACAGAGCTTACCGATACCTGGAAACCAGATAACAGCCAGAATGTATTTAAAGGAGAATAAACATATGGAAACCCCGATTCCTGAATTTTTAGCAGAAGCAGCCAACAAGCGCGTTTCTGATATCTTTATCATTGCAGGCCGCCCGCTGTCGGAAAAGATCGACGGTCATCTTTTTAACAGCGGTGACCGCCTGATGCCCGAACAGACTGAAAATCTGCTTCGTATCATATACCAGCTTGCAGGGAACCGTGATATCACACGTCTTCTGGAAATCGGTGATGACGATTTTTCGTTTTCCATTTCCGGCGTTTCACGATTTCGTGTCAACGCCTACAAACAACGTGGTTCCCTGGCCGCTGTCATCCGTGTGATCGCTTTCCGTCTGCCGGATCCTGCCGAACTCTCCATTCCCGACGATGTGATGAGTATCGCCGATTACACCCGCGGCATGGTTCTTGTGACCGGCTCTGCCGGAAGCGGAAAATCCACCACCATGGCCTGCCTGATCGACCGAATCAACCACACCCGGGAAGGCCACATCATCACGCTGGAAGATCCTCTGGAATACCTGCACCGCCACGACCGCTGCATTGTCAGCCAGCGTGAGATCTGTACAGACACTGAGAGCTATCTTACCTCCCTGCGTGCCACACTACGCCAGAGCCCGGATGTGATCCTCCTCGGTGAAATGCGTGATTATGAAACGATCCAGACCGCCATGACTGCTGCCGAAACCGGTCATCTGGTTCTTTCCAGCCTTCACACACTGGGAACTGCCAACACCATCGAGCGTATCCTGGATGTATTTGAGCCTTCCCAGCAGCGCCAGATCGCCATTCAGCTTTCCATGGTTCTTCAGGCAGTCATCTCCCAGCAGCTGATCCCGGATATTGAAGGCAGAAGCATCCCCGTATTTGAGATCATGCGTCTCACCCCTGCCATCCGGAACATGATCCGCGACAATAAGGTACATCAGATCGAAGGTGTGATCTCCACCTCCAGTCAGGAGCAGATGCGTTCCATGGATCAGAGCCTTCTGGAGCTGTACAAAAAAGGCAGAATCACACGCGACACTGCCCTGAAATATGCCCTGAATCCGGACATGCTGAAGCGGAAACTTATGTAAACTTTTATGCAAACTCTGTAATATTAAGAAAAATGCCCCATCACAGCTGTACTTCACATCATACAGCCAGTGACAGGGCATTTTTATATTATCCGTATTTTTATAAATTCTAGTGCACTACATTTCCCACGATGCCATAGGAAACAATGTACATGATCGCACTTGCCAGAAACAGTCCGCACAGGATCGCGATGGAGGATTTTTTGATATCCACCTCAAGCAGAGAAGCAATCAGCGCTCCTGTCCAGGCACCTGTGCCTGGCAGCGGGATTCCCACAAACAGCAGAAGTCCCAGAAATTCGTATCTCTTGATCTGGTCACTTTTTCCCATGGCCCGGTTCTCCAGCTTCGTGATCAGCCCATGGAAAAGCTTCGTTTTTTTCATCCATTTAAAGATCTGCCGGATAAAAAGCAGGATAAACGGAATTGGAATAATATTTCCCACAATACAGATCGGCATTGCCTTTAATGCCGGAATCTTCAGAAGTGATGCCGCCAGAAGGCCGCCTCGAAGCTCCAGGATCGGGATCATGGAAATGATGAATACAGCTCCCTCCGGAGAGATAAACTGTGCAAGGTGATTCGAAAACCACTGTACCAGTACTTCCATAGTACCTCCTTTTTTATTTCAGATATTCTGTCAGAAATTCCACAAGTTTCTTCATCTCTTCATCGGTTCCGATGGTAATTCGAAGATGATTGTCGATTCTGTCCTTCGGGAAGTATCTTACATAGATATGCTTCTCTCTAAGGGCCTCAAAAAGCTCTTTTGCCGGACAGCTCTCATGGGTTGCAAAGATAAAGTTCGCTTTGGAATCCTGGAAGGAAAAGCCCAGCTTCTTAAGCTCTGTCTTTGTCCATTCTCTTGTTGCAATGATCTTATTGCAGCACTCCTCAAAATACACTCTGTCCTTCATGGATGCCACACCTGCTGCAATCGTGGTACGGTCCATGGTGTAGGAGTTGAAGGAATACTTCACATCATTAAGATACTTGATAAGCTCCGGATTACCGAAAGCATAGCCAATACGCATTCCAGCCAGAGATCTGGACTTGGAAAATGTCTGCACAACAAGAAGGTTATCGTATTTGTCGATCAGCGGAAGCGCAGATGCTGCTCCGAAATCCACGTAAGCCTCATCAACGATCACAATGCTCTCCGGATTCTTGGCTACGATCTCCTCGATCTCAGAAAGAGGCATCTCCACACCGGTCGGTGCATTCGGATTCGGAAAAACAATTCCACCGTTTTCACGGAAATAGTCCGCTTTACGGATATGGAATTCCTCATCCAGCGCCGGGCGCTCATACGGAATGCGGAAAAGCTCTGCCCATACATCATAAAATGAATATGTGATATCCGGAAACAGGATCGGCTTCTCTGAATTGAAGAATGTAAGGAAACACATGGCAAGTACATCGTCCGAACCCACACCTGTAAATACCTGCTCATCCTTCAGCCCGTAAAACTGTGCAATGCTGTGTACAAGATCCCCTGCTGTCGGGTCCGGATACAGTCTCAGTGTATCGGTATCAAGAGCTTCCAGTGCCTTCTCAACTCCCGGTGCCGGTGAATATGGATTCTCATTTGTATTCAGTTTGATCATGCCTGTCTCATTTGGCTGCTCGCCCGGAGTATATGGCACTACTTTTCTTATATTTGCTTCCCATGGTTTCATGCTATGCATTTCCTCCTGTCAGTTATGTTCATAAACGCTTTTTTCTTCGCGTCTGACCCGTTCTTTGCTATTGTACTCACTGTAAGGACATTTGTCAAAGGTTAATGCCTGTCAATATTAAGAAAGACACCTGTACAGGGGGCAATCCTGGTACAGGTGTCTGCTATATGATTTATGAAGGGCTGTTCTGGTCTTTCAGGTAAATTTCCTATCAGATACGGGCTACGCCTGTTGCTCTTGCTGCTTCTGCTACAGCTTTTGCTACAGCCGGTCCTACTCTCTTGTCAAATGCCTTCGGAATGATGTATTCCGGAGAAAGTTCCTCATCTGTGATCAGATCTGCAAGTGCTTTGGAAGCTGCGATCTTCATCTCATCGTTGATATCACTTGCTCTTACATCGAATGCACCACGGAAGATTCCAGGGAATGCAAGAACGTTGTTGATCTGGTTCGGGAAGTCACTTCTTCCTGTGGAGATAACCTTGGCTCCGCCTGCTTTTGCGTCATCCGGGAAGATCTCCGGTGTCGGGTTTGCGCATGCAAAGATGATGGCATCTTTGTTCATTGTCTTAACCATCTCTGTTGTCACTGCTCCAGGAGCGGAAACACCGATAAATACATCAGCACCAACCAGCATCTCTGCAAGAGTACCCTGTTTCTTCTGAAGGTTTGTGAGCTTGCTCATCTCTTCCTTAACCGGGTTCATTCCTTCTGTACGTCCCTCATAGATGGCACCCTTTCTGTCGCAGAGTGTAACATCCTTGAAGCCTGCTTTCAGAAGAAGTCTGCAGATAGAAATAGCAGCTGCACCTGCACCGTTCATAACGATACGAACATCCTCTTTCTTCTTTCCGACAACCTTCAGCGCATTTGTCAGACCTGCAAGTGTGATAACTGCAGTTCCGTGCTGGTCATCATGGAAAATCGGAATATCGCATTTCTCTTTCAGTTTTTTCTCGATCTCGAAGCATCTTGGAGCAGAGATATCCTCAAGGTTTACACCACCGAAGGATCCGGAGATCATGTAAATAGTATTTACAATCTCATCTACATCATGGCTCTTAATGCAAAGCGGGAATGCGTCTACATCGCCGAATGCTTTGAAAAGTACACATTTACCTTCCATTACAGGCATACCAGCTTCCGGTCCGATGTCACCAAGACCAAGAACTGCAGAACCGTCTGTTACAACAAGACACATATTCCATCTTCTTGTAAGCTCGTAGGATTTATTGATATCTTTCTGGATCTCAAGGCAAGGCTGAGCTACACCTGGTGTATATGCAAGAGAAAGGTCGTCTTTATTCTCAACCGGTACTCTTGTAACAACCTCAATCTTACCCTTCCAATCTCCGTGCAGTCTTAATGACTCTTTTGCATAATCCATTTTCTTTTCCTCCTTGGATAATTATGATATATTTCATTTCAAAAGGATTACCTGAATTAATAATTACCATTGAAGAATTTACTGTCCTTCGGAAGCTCATAGCTTTCAAAATAAGAGCCAAAATCAAGCTTCAGATAACTGCAGAGATCAGCAAGCTCTACCATGGTATTGTCGTTGACCGGAATGCCATTCTCTTTTCTGTCTTTTTCAGCAGCTACCTCTTTCTCGCCGTGTGTATAGATCCTGTCCTGACCGTCTGCCTTCGGACTCTCCCTAAGTGCCTCAAGATATTCTGAAAAATGCTTGCGGATCGCATCCGGATCTCCGAATGCCGCCGGGTTGATTGCCATAAATCCATGGCAGATACCGGTCTTATCCGGGAATGTACAGCATTTGTCGGAGGTAACGCCCATGGAAAGAATAGAGCTGAACAGCTCACAGAGCATTCCATAGCCATATCCCTTATGGCTTCCGCTGACTTCCTCGTTTCCACCAAGAGGCATGATTCCGCCGCCCTTCTTGGCTACGATGTTTGCAAGTACATCCGGTGCATTATTGCTGGCATGACCGTTTTTGTCAAGTGCCCAGCCATCCGGAAGAGGCTTGCCCATCTTATTATACATTTCCAGTTTACCTCTGGTTACAACTGTTGTGGAACAGTCAAAGAAAAACGGATACGGGTCTGCAGGCATAGCGACTGCGATCGGGTTGGAGCCCAGCATAGCCTTTCTTCCGAAGGTCGGTACCATGATCGCCTCGGAGTTGGTACATGCCATTCCAAGAAGGCCTTCATGGCAGGCCATGTTCGCATAATATCCTGCAATACCGAAATGATTGGAATTTCGTACACTTACGATTCCCACACCAGTTGTCTTCGCCTTCTCAATTGCCTTTTCCATGGCAAAATGGCTGATCAGCTGGCCCATTCCGTTATGTCCGTCTATCACAGCAGAAATCGGTGTTTCAAAAACAACTTCCGGTTTCGCCTGGGGATGAATAGTCCCCTTCTCGATTCCTTTATGGTAACGAACCATCCTCTGCATTCCGTGGCTCTCGATCCCATACAGATCAGCAGTCAGAAGAACATCTTTAATGATATTTCCTTCTTCCTCAGAAAAGCCAAACGCTTTAAAAACGTCTCCGCAGAAATGGTTCAGTGTGTCATAACTCCATTTTACATATCCCATAATCGTAAGTCCTTTCTCCTGATATTTCCGGCAGGTTACTGCCATAATATCAAACTTTTTTGGTATTACCAATACAGTCCCTATTATAGCACGCGGTCTTACCAAAATCAATAGTGGTCTTACCAGATTAACGGGATTTTTACTGAAATTTTATTTAATTTTTTCAGGTGGATCAGCGATGAAATGCAAGGCTGTTCTCACCCTGCTGCTGCGCAATCTCCAGTATATATTTCTCAATGGTTTCCATATGTTCGCGCATCAGCTTCTCCGCCTGGTTCCGGTCTCCGGAAATAATAGCTTCCACCAGCCTTCTGTGCTGCTCATCCACCTCCAGAGCGGAATTATGTTTCTGCATAATATAGGCTCGGGTGCCGGAAATGATCTCCTCAGTCAGCTGCGCTGCCGCATCCAGGACATTGTAGATCATAGGATTCCCTGCGATCCTGCCGATCTTCGTATGAAGCTCCTTATCAAGACCTGCACGGGCTTTCTCATCCTCTGAACTCTCCAGCTGTGCCAGAATGGAACGCAGATCTAATGCGTCCTTCTCTGTACATTTCCCGGCTGCCAGAAGTGCCGCCTCCTGCTCCAGTGCAGAACGAAGCTGCTGCACCTGCTGCACATGGCTGTTATTCAGCTGAAAAAGAAGTGCCAGCGGTGCGGAAAGCCACTGATCCATATTCTCGGTGATATAATTGGCACCACCACGGACTGTTGTGACGATCCCCATCAGCTCCAGTGCCCGCAGAACCTCACGAACAGCAGGTCTGGAAACTCCCAGCGCTTCTGCCATAACACGTTCTGCAGGCAAAGTATCTCCCGGCTTCAAATCTCCCTGTCGGATATTATCTATGATCTGTCTCAATATTCCGTCAAATGCTCTTTCCTCTGTAATTTTCGTAAACATGTCGTCCGTTCTGGCCGCCTTCCTTTTTAATATTTTAATATCATTTTTTTCGCACTCTTGTCATGACAAAAGGCCACATCAGTTGTGAACCTGCACAGATGTGCATCCCCTGTCATGGCCTTTTATTGTCAATATTATACGGGAATTCCCCAGATTATTCAATAGGAAACCCAAAATTGGTATGACAAATTTTGTGCTGCTTATTTTATCCCGTTACCAAGAAGATTTTCCGCTTCCTCCATCTGCCCCAGGATCAGCTTCTGCCGGTCATCAAAGAGCAGTCCCTTGTTATATCTGTAATACTGGTCCGAACCATTTTCGCGGATAAACCAGAGACTGTAATAGCTGGCATTCAGCTCTGTGATAAACGCAACCATCTCCTGACCATCCCCGAAAGCAGCCTCCATGAAATCGAATACATTCTGCAAAGTCAGGGAAACTTCATCCGTACGGTTCTCGTATCGCTCTGTTTCTTCTTCAAAGGCGCTCTTTGCAGATTCATAGCTTCCATCTGCTCCCGCAGCCCGTTCAAAGAAAGACACAACTCGCTTCTGTATACGTTCCTGCTGTTTCGTAAGAAGCTCGCTCTTTTTATCCCGCTCAATATCTTCCACTGCTTTTTTCAGGAGATCTTTTGCCGTAAGGCTCTCCCCATGCTCCCGAAAATGCACCATATATTCATAGAGCTTCGTAAGATACTGGTCTGTAAGATAACACTCCGTAAAAAGCTCACCAAGCTTTCCATTGAGGAGGCTTACAATGCTTAAGTGCTCATCCAGAGATGCTGTGCGAACCTTGCCCAGTGTGATGGAATCCCATTTCCCCTGCAGGATATCCTCCACCTTATAGTCCGTTCTGTACTTATAATAAAGAGCCAGATAGCCGGCAAAATCCTTCGCGATCATCCTGTGCTGAATGTACTGACTGACCACCTCACGGTCTACGGTTTTTCCAAGGATCTCATAAACCTGGATCAGACGGGAAAGATCCTCCCAGCCTCTGGCTGTGGCAAAGATCTTTCCGTCTACGGTATTCTCCACCCTGTAGAAATTTTTTCTGCGAAGCTCCAGATAAGAAATCACTGCCGGATGGATTCCCTGCTGATAGGCATATTCCTTCCACACATCAAAATCTGCCTCCACATCGATCTTCTTGATACGATCCAGCGTAACCACGTCGAATTCCCGGACAGATTTGTTATATTCCGGCGGATTTCCTGCTGTGACGATCACCCAGCCCTCCGGCACCTTCTGGTTTCCGAAGGTTTTTCCCTGAAGGAACTGCAGCATCATCGGTGCCAGTGTCTCGGATACACAGTTGATCTCATCAATAAACAGGATTCCCTCTCTCAGACCTGTTTTTTCCATCTTATCGTAAACGGACGAAATGATCTCACTCATGGTATATTCCGTGACAGAAAATTCTTCCTCACCATAATTCTTTTTTACAATAAAAGGAAGTCCCACAGCACTCTGCCTGGTGTGGTGGGTAATGGTATAGGAAACAAGAGCAATCCCGCATTCCCTTGCTATCTGTTCCATAATCTGTGTCTTTCCGATTCCCGGAGGGCCCATAAGAAGGATCGGTCTCTGTCGGATCGCCGGGATCCGGTACTCACCGAATTCGTCCTTTGAAAGATATGCTTCTATGGAATCTCTGATCTCCTGCTTTGCTCGTTTTATGTTCATGGTATTCTCCTTTTCACGGCATATAAAAAACTGCCTGCAGGATCCTCCGCCTAAAACGGGTTGCCTTGCACGACATCTGCAAAAAATATGCCTGAATCCAATGATAAATCGAAAATTGAATTCAGGCAAGTTTTTCACTACTATATAATTTTTTTATTCTGCTGTCAGTGTGTGTATTAGGTTAAGAATACGTCCCGCACACATTCTGACAACTTCTTCCGAAAGCTTTCCGTCTTCAAAAGCTTTTCGGATATTTTCTGCGTCGGCTGCATTACCAGGCATGATAATATCATTTCCTGCTGTCACGCATTTCCACGGAATACTTCCATCTTCCGGAACCGTTGTATTCCAGTCTGACATGATCACACCGTCAAATCCCCATTCTTTCCGGGCAATGGCTGTACAGAGATCAACACTGTTTGCAGCATGGACACCATTCAGTAAATTATAGGAAGACATGATTGCCACTGGTCTGCTTTCTTTAACTGCAATCTCAAAACCACGCAGGTAAATTTCCCTCAGGGCACGTTCTGATACCTGTGCATCCACGCCCATACGATTATCTTCCTGATTGTTGCAGGCAAAATGCTTAACGGTAACACCGCAGCCAGGTCTGCTCTGCACTCCTTTTGTCATGGCTGCTGCCATGGTTCCGGAAAGCAGCGGATCTTCGGAATAATATTCAAAATTTCTGCCGCACAGAGGGTTTCTCTGAATATTAAGACCAGGTGCTAGCCAGAGATCTATGTGGAATTCTTCCATTTCTTCTGCCACTGCTATTCCAACTTTTTCCACAAGGGCAGTATCCCAGGTCTGAGCCAGTGCAGTTCCAACCGGAAATGCCGTACAGAACTGATAATATCTGTCTGCGTTTTCGTGAATCTCATCTGTTCTCAGGTATCCGTTTTCCAGAGATCCAAGGACACCGATTCCATATACTGTGTCTGTTTCTCTGTCTACTTCATAATTCTGCTGAAGTCTCAGTCCTGCAGGCCCATCGGCCATGATCAGTGGGGAAACGCCATATTGCTCATAAAGAGCAGCCGTGGTCTCACCAGCAGAGCCAGGAACACGGATTCCTGCCGCCCCCAGATTACTGGAGATTCCAGCAATATTCCCATAAAACAGCGGGAGCAGATCCTTTGCAGGAATCTTATTTTCCGGTTGGCAGGTGCATTCTGTTCTCTTCTCTGGTTCAGGATAATAGATATATCTTCCAATCTTCTCATTCTCTGCCTTCTCTTTCCATTTCAGAGTTCTGGCAGAAAGATTCTGGCGATCATAAACTTCTTCAGTAATATCAGTCTGATTCTCAAGGATATTCGTTTTATCTAGGATCACACTCTCCGGCACTTCAAGCATTGCAGCCAGCGTAAGCGATGCAACGCTGTTTCCGACCCAGACAGCATAATAACCTTTTTCAGCAATCCAGGCATGCTGCTCTTCGGAAAAATATGCCAGTGTCTTTCTGTCGATCCTGATTTTCAGCAGTTCTTTTTCCCCCGGCTTCAGAAGTTTTGTTTTTGCAAAGCCAGCCAGCCGACGGTATTCCTTCCCTGATTCATCCTGTGGAAGAGACACATAGACCTGCACGACCTCTTTTCCCGAAAAAGTTTCTCCTGTATTCGTTACCTCTGCTTCAACTTCAACGCCATCCCCTGATGTTTTCATCCCATGGAAGCGTATCTGCATTTCTGTGTAAGAAAGTCCATATCCAAACGGAAACAGCGGTTTTACACCAAAAGTATCAAAATAACGATATCCTGTATAAATTCCTTCCTTGTACTCTTCTCTTTCAAGCTTGCCATTAAGATAGCTGTATTCCTCTGCACACGGATAATCCTCATACCTTCTGGCCCATGTTGCAGTCAGCTTGCCGCCTGGAGTTACCTTTCCCAGAAGGACATTAGCGAGGGCAAGTCCGCCTCTTTGTCCAAGCTGGGAAATATTTAGGACAGCACAGATATTTTCTGTTTCTTCCAGAATATCTGTCAGTTCTACCGGACCGCCGGAATTCAGGATAAGTACTGTAGGAATCTTCTGTGCATCAAGGAACCGGATATCCTCCCGCTCCCGTCTGCTCAGATAATAATCTCCCTCGACCCTGCGCCTATCCTTTCCCTCACCGGAAATCCTGCTTACCACATAGATTGCTGTCTGGGCATCGACAGTATCTTCTGCTGTGACTGCACGGCCTTCCGGCATTGCAAAGGGATTTTCCGCATAGGCATCAAAAGGATTTTCCACAAACTTTGCTTCTTCCAGTATTTTTTCTTTCCATGCCCGGCGTGCTTCTGCGTATATTGACTCATAATTGGCCAGCCATTTCTCGCTTACGATCTGAATACCGTTTTCTTTCAGTCCCTGATAAATAGAAATGTTACTTCTGTTATTCACATCACCGGAACCTGTTCCGCCTTTCACTGTCTTTCCCGCACCGGCGCCGTATAAACCTATTTTCGTGGAAATATTCAGAGGGAGTATTTTTTTATCATTTTTCAGCAGTACAATGCCCTCCTCTGCTGCTTTTTCCGAAAGAAGACCGTTTCGTATTTCACGGTCTGACATGCTGTGTTTCTTTGTTCCGCTGTGTTTCCATTTCTTAACTGTCATATCTTACCTGCTACCTTTTGTTATTCTTTTACGCCTCCAAGTGTCACTCCTGCGATGATAAACTTGGAAAGAAGGAGATATACGATAATGATCGGCACAATGGCAACTGTGATCATCATGTAAATCTTACCCATATCAAAATTCATATAATCTGCTCCACGAAGTGTTGCAATCAGGATTGGAACAGTCATCTTGCTTTTAGACTGGATAACCAGAGCAGGAACGAAATAATTGTTCCAGGAGCCTACAAATGTAAAAATCGCCTGTACAGCGATTGCCGGCTTCATGATTGGCAGGACAATACTGTTGAAAGTACGGAATTCTCCGGAGCCGTCAATTCTGGCTGCTTCTACCAGTGACATCGGCAGTGAGGACTGCAGATAGCTGTACATAAAATAGAATACGGCCGGTGACGCAACAGACGGAATGATCAACGGAAGCAGGGAATCATATAATCCCATCTTTGTGATCAGACGAAGGAAGCCCATTGCAGTTACCTGTGTCGGCATGACGAGGATCGCCATGATAAATGTAAACGCTACATTCCTTGCCTTGAAATCATAGGCATAAAGACCATATGCTGTCAGTGAGGAAAAATATGTACATAATACTGCACTGCATCCGGACACGATAATACTGTTAAGAATTCCCCTGAACATCGGAAAGCTTCCGTCATTTGCAACATTCATCAGGTTTTTCCAGAAATATTTTCCAGGAAGAGCAGAAAATCCCTTCTGAAGCTCTGCATGAGAATGAGACGCATTCACGATCAGTACATAAAAGAAAAAGAGACACATAAAGGAAAGAATAATAAGTACCACATGTGCCACGATACTTCTGATCCTGCTGGCTGTCTTATCTTTCATCATTTTGTTTTTCTCCTTTCTGCTCTTGCTCTCTTTTTCGCTGCTTTCTTAGATCCGTCCGGATCATTGTCGTTAGTCATACGATATACAAAGAAGCAGAGGATTGCACTGATAATAAACAGGTATACAGACAATGCTCCGGCCATACCATAATTCTTGCTCTTCAGATGGCTGTTCAGGAACATAATCAGTGTCATGGATGTTCTGTCCGGATTACCCTGTCCGTTTGTGAGGATCTGCGGTACATCAAACATCTGAAGGCCACCGATGATGGAAGTGATCAGAGTATAGGAAAGAATCGGACGAATCAGTGGAAGCGTAATATAGACGAAACGCTGAATGCTGTTGCATCCGTCCAGATCCGATGCTTCAAAAATATCCATACTGATTCCCATTACTGCTGCCATCAGCATGATGGTCGTGTTTCCGAACCACATCAGGAAATTCATGAAACCTACCAATGATCTTGTTCCCAGAACAGAGCCCAGAAAATCAATCGGTTCCTTTATCCAGCCCAGTGAACACAAAATGGAGTTTACAGGTCCGTTTGTGGAAAACATGGTAAAAAACAGAAGTGCAAATGCTGATGCCATGATCAGGTTCGGCAGATAAATTACAACCTTAAAAAACTGCTTGCCATGAAGCTTCAACCTGGCATCAGTAAACCAGCATGCAAGCACCAGTGCAACAACGATCTGCGGAACAAATCCGATCACCCAAAGGATCAGTGTATTCAGTCCGTATTTCAGCATGTCAGAATGCAGAAGACTGACATAATTGGCAAGTCCTACAAAATTAGGACCAATCTGCTTGATTCCAGAACGGAAATATTCAAAAAAGCTGTATCTCACTGTATCAAACAGCGGAATCAGCGAAAAGATAAAATAGATCACAAAAAACGGAAGAATAAATATGTATCCCCATTTTCCGTAATTAACGCTCTTTTTCTTCATAATGCTCTTCCTTTCCAGCAAACTGCAGGATCCAAAGATCCTGCAGCATCAACAATTATCCTCATGTGGTATTTATTCCGGCCACTGGATCTCTGTGATCTCCGGATAACGCTCCTGAATAGCTGTCTCAAAGTTGGCTTTTGCTTTGTCAAAGTCTACTTTACCCTGGAAGTAATCACTGAAAGCGTTCTGGATCAGCTCTACACAACCCTGGTCATATGCGGAAAGCGGTGCGATCTTGATATTCTCTGCAACCGGTGCAAAATACTCAAACGGGTTCTGTCCACCAAGGAAATCAGATGCGAAATCTGCATTTGTAGCTGCATCTTTCATACCGGATTTTGTATTTGTAAAATCAGAGTATTCTTTGGAAATCTTAAGAAGATTATCCTTATTTCCCGTCATTGCCAGAATAATATCTTTGACATGTTCCGGATCATCTGTTCCTGTTGCAGCCTGAATGTAAGAACCACCCCAGTTGTATTCCTGCGGAGGATTTGTAACAGCCCAGTCACCTTCTGCTCCATCCCAGTTTGGTTTCAGAGTAAAGTCGATACCCCATGCCGGGAAGAGGAATGCGAATACCTTGGACCCAGAACTCATTGCCTTGTTCCAGTCATCGTTCCACTGACCTTTTACAGTTTTGTTAAGATAACCTGCATCCAGCCACTCTTTGGAATCTTTTACCCAGTCCATGATCTTTGAATCTACTTTGATCACAGAATCACCGGACTCTACCCACGGATTCTCAATGCTGTTTCCATATAAACGAAAAGTGTCTGCATAAGAAGCAAATGTATAATATCCTTTTTCTTTCAGCTGAGCCGCTGATTCTTTGGCTGTATCCCAGTCTTTCATCTTCTCGCCAACTTCTTTCGGGTCATCAGTACCGAAAACATCTTTCGCAATGTCACGACGATATACAAGGACACCCGGGCAGCACTGCCATGTGGCGCCTCTCTGTACTCCATCCGCATCAGAAGCTGTTGTTTTCGTGAAATCATACTGATCTGCAAGATCCTTGTCCGGATCAATGCCAAGATCAGTAAGAGGCATTGCAACATCTGCATCTTTGTCTGTATATTTGAACACATAATCTGTCTCAGAAAGGAACATGTCTACCTTATCATCTGCACTTGCATCAGCCTGGTTGAGAAGTGCCTCATCCAGTTTCTGCTGATATACGCCATCCTGGTTCGGATTTACGATCCAGTGGATCTCTGTACCATCTTTCAGTTTTGTAACTGTACCATCTTTGGAAGTGGACTCTACTTCCGGATAAATAGCTTCCAGTCTCTGACGGAACTCATCATTCCAGGAATAAATATTGATCACTTTTCCCTCATCCGATCCTTTTGCAGATACACAGCTTACATTTACTGCCATCATTCCACAAACCATTGCTGCTGCAAGGATCATAGATACCGCTCTTTTCTTCATAGTATAAATCCTCCTTTTTCTGTAGCATCCCCGATGCTTTACCTTTGATGATGAAAATATACCATTTTTTTATCTGCGATTATATTATTAATCTTAACAAAATGTCAGATTCATGTCATAATATAAAAAACCAACACATTCCCTAAACATCAACATATAAGGAGGATATCAATATGTCCATTTCCCAAGACTGGATTACTAATGAACTGGAAGATACAGAACTGGAAGCTCTTCATCGCTCTCCCTCTGTGGAATATTCTTTTTACAATGCCGTAAGAGCCGGTGATATGGAAGCTGTAAACAAAAACTGCGAGGAAGACTCTTTTCTGCATCTGAAGGGAACCGGTATCCTCTCCAGAAATCCTCTGACCAACCTGAAGTATCATTTCGTTGTCACTACTGCCATGCTCACCCGTTACTGTATTGACGGTGGACTGGAGCCTGAACAGGCATATCGTCTCAGCGATTTTTACATTCTGAAAATGGATTCCTGCACCACTGTACGCCAGATTGCAGATCTGCATCATATTATGGCCAGAGATTTTACCGGAAAAATGATCCTCCAGAAAAAAAGCTCTATTCTTTCCAGACCGGTCATGCAATGCGTGGACTATATTTACGGTCACATTAAGGAGCGTATCACCATTCAGGATCTGTCAGAACATACCGGACTCTCTCCCAGTTATCTGTCCAGAGTATTCAAACAGAATCTTGGAGTATCCATAAGTGATTACATTCGCGAGAAAAAAATCGAAAAAGCCACTCACCTGCTCCGATACTCTGATAAAACAGTCGTTGATATTGCCAATTATCTGAATTTCTCTTCACAGAGTCATTTTATCCAGATCTTTGAAAACTTCACCGGCCTTACCCCAAAGAAGTACCGTGACAAATATTACAAATCCATGTGGTAAACATCCTTATTATTATGGCTGATATTTTTTATCAGCATCAAAAACGACATCCCGCAGCTTTTTACAACTGTGGGATGCCGTTTTCCTATTGATACTTCTGTTTCTGTAATTTAACAATTATGTATAACCGATTTCTGTTACATCAGTTCCACTTTGATCCTGTGTGTTTCTTTTACAGAAAGCTTTTCGAGCAGTTCCCGATCTATACGTACACAGGTACTCTGTTCGTTTTTCATTTCCTTTTCATCACACCATACTGTTTTTATTTTATATTCTGAAGGAAGTTTTTTCTCCGGATTGCAGATACAGATCTCCAGCTTTCTTCCGGCAAATTCCATAGTAAGAGATGCCTGTCCATTCTCATTATACTGCTCCGGCATCAGTGCCGGCGCGATCACCAGATCTCCAAGATCTCCTCTGACGCCAAATACCTCTGTGATCATGGTCAGCATATACCAGCTTGCAGCACCGGTAAGATATGCATACAATCCTCTTCCCTGATTATCAAAATATTCCGGAATTCCAGGATACATCCTGCTGTTCTCAAAATCCATGGCAGCGTCCAGAAGCGTTTCCAGAACCTTATGTCCTTCTTTTGCATAGCCGTTTTTATACAGTGCATTGCCATACATAACAGCCATATGGGAAAATACCGCTCCGTTTTCCTTTTCTCCATAAGCAAACCCGAACATTCTTCCCAAATCAAATTTTTCTTCATGGAAATTGGTATTCAGGCGATATCCTCCTGCCTGACGGTCAAAAAGATATTTATCCGCACTTTTACAGATAGACTCAATCTGATCTTTCTGTGCGGTTTTACTCATGATCGCAAATACCTGACTGGTAAGCATCATACGTATCTGGCTGTTTTCTGCCCTTTCCACAGGACGTTTATGATCATCATAATATCCGTTGAACCAGCCGTTTTCTCCGTCTTTTACCCATTCTCTTCTGCGGATGTTTTCCATCATCCAGTCTGCCTTTTCATCCAGATTCCGGCTAAGCTGGTCCAGACGGATCACAATAGTCTTTCCGCTGATATCATGTGCACATTTTTCTGTGTACTGTCTCAGAAGCTGCTGCTTTTTCTCCGGGCTTTCATAAAGCTCACGGTCTCCGGTAAACAGGATTTCCATTTCTTCCGCAACTTCAATCCTGTCAAACATTTCCTTTTCCTGAAGTTTTCTCAGATATTCTGCGATGTTCTTCATATTTCCAGCATATGCACAGGTAAATGCCACACTCTCACCATTTTCCCATGCCATATCCATGGCATCGTTCCAGTCTGCCCCGTGAAGTTTCATCTCGTTGTGCTCTCCTACATCATAAAAAGCACAGAGATTTTCCAGCAAAATGTGTTCCAGAACCGTTCCGTAATAAATCTCACCGGATTCTGTTTTCTGATTTTCTCCATAGGCACTGCTCCATTTTTCATCATGCGCAGTTCCTCTTTTTGTCTGAAGATCCTTGAAATATGGAATCTTCTCAAAAAGGACATTCATATCCCCGGTCTGATCCATATAAAGCTGCGTTGTCACAAATGGCCAGAAAGCATGATCCATCCACACGCGGGCAATGTTGTTGCGGTCTGCGATAAATTCACCCTGTCTGTTTCCGATGATCGTGGCATTGGTTCCATCGATGCGTACTCCACCGTAATTATCGACAATCATCTGACGTACAACAGAAGGCTCCATGATCAGAAGTGCTAGACAGTCCTGCCAGAGATCACGCCAGCCTCTTCCACCTTTTCCATAATCATGATACGGGAGGAATGAACAACCGTAAATTCTTCTTAATATCGGCTGAAAACAGATCCATTTCAGATAATTATCTCTGTCCTCATCACCTGTCTCAAAAGAAACATTCACTTTTTCTGTCCAGTGTTTTTTTACATGTTCAAATTCTCTTGCAACCTGTTTTTCAGTTCTGTAAAACCGTGCAGTCTCCTCCGGCAGCTGATTTCTTTCAGATATTCCCGCTGTCACAACATATACAGCTGTTTCATGTGGTCTCAGAACCCTGGATGCAAAACGAATACCACCGACAGCTTCCTTTCCTTCAATTTCTGTTCCTGCCGGAACACCTTTTTTCTCTTCTCTGACCACCTCCGGAATCAGGAAAGAACCGCCTTCTCCGATAAACATTTCCACATCAGGATAAAAGCTTTCCGGTTCCGTTCCCTCGCCTTCAGATCCATATACAAAATATGCAGTATTATTCTTCTGATGACCTCTTTCATCAAAAGAAAGCACCGGTTTTACTTCAACACCGTACTCCGTTGTTCTTATCCTGTGCAAAAGGGAAGTCACATGCCTGTGATCTCTGAGATTGTCTGCACTTCTTCCATATACAGGTATTACAGCAACCGATGTGATCTCCTGTTCTTCCTCTTCAATATTGGTAATCTTTACAAGATGGACCTCCGCATCACCTTTCACTGTCACAAAAGACAAAATCTCTGACTGAAGTCCGTATTTCTCAGAAGTTCTGTGCAGCTTCTGCCACATAAATCCGGCTTCCAGGCTGCTTTTATCCTGTTTATCAGTATATTTCTGAAATTCCTGTTCTGCCGAAACTCCGCATGCTGACCAGTAACCTTTTCCTTTTATCTTGCACCAGAAATTTCTGGTGTTTCGATTATTATGAAGATTCTCAATGCTTACCGGTTCCAGCAGAAAATGATTCTGATCCAGTTTGCTGTCTCCTCCCAGAGAAGGGGTGATCGCGGATTTCAATCCGTTTTCTCCGGCCAGAGGTATATATAAACCGCTGTAATTCTCCGGATTTTCTATGGAAAAACTTCCATTTTTATCCTGAAATTTTATATATTTCATTCTGTGATCTCCTTCCTGCCAAAATAAAACGGTATTTATATTCCATTTTACTTTGTATTCATAAATGTGATCTCCTCGCAATTTATATCCATTATGTCATGACATATAGAATTCAATTTCTGTCTCACCGGTAAGTTTCTCCTGCGGAATATAATTACCCGGAAGTTCTTCTCCATTTACATAGAGTTTTTTACATCCGGCTTCCACATGTCCCGGATTCTTCACAGTGATATGGAGATGACATCCACGGAAATCCTTGCTTATCTCAAACTTCTCCCATTCTTTTGGAATCGATGGTGCTATACGTAAGCCATAGAAATCCGGACGCATGCCAAGAATTCCTTCTACACATCCTACCATCACAGTAGATGCTGTTCCTGTCAGCCAGTGCACATGAGATCGTCCGAAATTCGGGCTTGCTTTTCCTTCTGTAAACTGACCATAGCAGTATGGCTCCAGCTGTCTGATCTCAGCCCTGTCATTCTGCGCTGCCGGAGCATTCTCCAGGAAATAATTAAATGCACGCTCACCATGTCCGCAAAGTGCTTCTGCCAGAATGAGCCATCCCTGTGACTGTGAAAAGATTCCCGCATTTTCCTTTGTTCCTGCATTGTAGATAACCGCAAGTGCTCCGTCGAAAGCATTTGCATGATATGGAGGATCCATAAGGATTGCACCGTATTCTGTATTCAATCTTTCATAAACCATTTGAAGAGCCAGATCTGCCTGCCGCTCCGTTGCAAGGCCGCTGATCACAGCCCAGCTCTGTGGATTCAGCCACATATTTGCCTCCGGGTCAGTTCTCTTTCCGATAACCTCTCCCCGCTCCGTAAACCCACGGATAAAACGATCTTCATTCCAACAGAGTTCCTGGATCAATTTTCCAAGCTGCTCTTGTTTTTCTTCCAGGTATTTTATATATTTTTCATCTTTTTTGTACTTTGCAAACTCTTTCAGGATAGTCATTGCATAATAGAACTGTAATGCAACGAAAGTAGATTCCCCATCCTTTCCAAGTCTCAGACAATCATTCCAGTCTGCATAAAGTCCGGCCGGCATTCCATGTCTGCCAAGATGGTTCATGGAGAAGTCAATAGCTCTTTTCAGATGCTCATATACAGTTCCTTCATCCCTGTTTGCAAACGGGATCACTTCATCGATGAATGCAAAATTTCCTGTCTCTGAAATATATTTGTATACAGTAGGGAATAGCCAGAGTGCATCATCTGCGCGGTATGCCGGATGACCGGTTTCCTGTACATAGGACGCATCATCCGGTGTATCCTCATGTCCCGGATTATGTGTGAATTTCACAAGTGGAAGACCGCCGCCGTTATCTACCTGTGCTGACAGCATGAAACGGATCTTATCCAGTGCCATTTGGGGTGCAAGATGGATCACACCCTGGATATCCTGTACAGTATCACGGTATCCATATCCGTTACGAAGTCCGCAATAAGTAAAAGATGCTGCACGTGACCAGATAAATGTCATAAAACAGTTATATGCGTTCCATGTATTGATCATGGTATCGAATTCCGGACTTGGTGTTCTGATCTGAAAATGTGCAAGCTGTCCGTGCCAGTAACTGATCAGTTCTTCAAGCTCCACCGCGCATGTTTTTTCACAGTCTGCATAATGTGCTATAATCTCCGCTGCTTCATTATCCTCCTTCATTCCTGCCAGAAAAGCCATTTCCCGACTTTCTCCCGGTTCCAGAGTAATTACAGCTGAAAGAGCTCCACAGCTGTTTTCATTATAATTTCCCTCATTACATAATACACCGGCTTCAACCCCTGCCGGATTGTTGTATCCGTGATATCTTCCAAGGAATTTTTCCCTGTCACCACACCAGGAAGAAACCTTCTCTCCAGCCAGGCCGAAGAATCGGTTGAACACGTTCTTGTTATCAACCTCTTCCCCATCCTTAAGGCCGTCCAGATTCGCATGGATCATCTGACGTACACGATCTCCACAGAATACTGTTCTTGTAATATACTGGGAATACTGCAGATTCACCTGATCCTGTTCATAATTGCTGTTATTTGTAAACTCTGCATATCCAGTCACACTGATCTCACGTTTTCTGTCTGAGCAGTTGGTAACTTTCAGATTCCATACCTCATAGGACTGCCCAAGCGGTACATAGTATCTCACCTCTGAATGTATCTCGCTGTAATCTGCCATCATTTTAGTATAGGCTGTGCCATGATGACATTCACTTTTATACTCACTGAGATCTTTGCCAACCGGCTGCCAGGATGCTGACCAATAATCTTTTGTGTCATTATCCCTGAGATAAATATATCTTCCCGGCTGATCAAACTGATTAAAAATATATCTCAGGATTCTGCCGTTCGCCCCGGATTTTGCAAAGCTGTATCCCCCTGCATTATTGGAAACGATTGCTCCGTATTCCGGCGATCCCAAATAATTCACCCACGGAGCAGGTGTGTCCGGCCTGGTAATCACATATTCCTTTTTTTCTTCATCAAAATACCCATATCTCATGCCATACAATCTCCTGTTCTGTATATTTTCCGTAACATTGTCTGTTGTTACCTATTTTCTACACTATAACTGATATGCAGATAGCAATATACAAAATAAAAGATTAAAATATCAGATTCATGACATAAGATATGGATATAATTCTTTACAATTCTTCCTCCGTGATCACCAGCTTCATGGCCCAGGCCGGGATATCCACATCCTCAGGCTCCTGCTCCATAAATACAAATGCTGTCCGGTATGGCGGCATCTTTGCCGGAAAAATCCCGTATCCGTCTGTAAAATACACCAGGCCCTTAAGATTTTCAAACTCACGTTTTTCCATCAGTTCTTCCACATAAGCAAAAACCGGACGGAAATCTGTACCTCCATCACCGTAAAGTTCCAGGCTGTTCATATACTCCTGCAATTCCTCTGCACCGGTGATCTTTACATCCGAATGCACCTTCTCATCACACTGGATAATGTGTATATTTACCTTCTGGAAAAAATTCCCGCTGTCGCTTAAAATCCCATAGGTTTCCTCCAGAAATCTCTGTACCAGTTCTCCTGAACAGGACATGGAGGTATCGATCACAATGACAAATTCCGAAACTTTTTTCACTTCTCTGGTTTCCAGGGGTTCGATCAGCGGCATATTCCCGTAAAGGGAAAGCCCGTAGGTATAAAAATTATAATCAAAGCTGTCCGGATCTACAGTCAGTTCTTCCCGAAATACTGCAAACTTCCGCAGAAATTCCCGATAATCATATCGTTCCCGGTTCTCTATTTTCAGCTGGTCCAGAAAATCTCCGTCCTGCGCTCCTGCCTCCCTGGAAAAGGTCTCCAGATCTGTCTCGATCCCATCGCTGATATCTCCCCATTTTTTACTCATCAGAGGATTGGGTTTCCGGTCGGGCTGCTGGTTTGCCCAGTATTTATGGTCGTCCACGTAGAACTCTTTTTCAAGCTGTGCCAGTTCTTTTTCCTTCAGAAATTCTTCTTTCAGAATCTTGTAGATTCTCTCTGCATTCAGCGTCTTCTTTTCCTTTTCCAGAAGACGGTAGGTTTCCCTCCGGAGAAGACTTCTGGAATATCGGACTGAGCGGTGGTAGATTCCGTCGATCATATGCTCCACTGCAATATCGCAGCTTAAATTCCACAGACGCTTCTCTGTTCCCGGCTTCCCGAAGTGCCGGAAAATGCAGTGAAATACCATGTGGAGATATCCTCGGTTCACAAGAATCCTGTTTTCTTTATAAAGCCCGCCAAGCTGCGCCGGATGGAAGTATATCACAGCCCCGTCTGTTCCAAATGGACTGACCGAACCATCCATCCGATAAATAAAGCTGCTCAGCGCCACGTCCAGAAAACGCATGCCAAGATACAGCTCGTCTCTTGCTGCCTGAAAAATGCTGCTGCCGATGTCCTGGAGACGCTGGGCTGCATCCTGGGAGTTGGATTCCTGACCGGTCAGGAAATTATTTTTATTGTTTTCAATTGTTTCTATGTCACTCATAACTGAAACTTCTTTCTCCTTTTAACAGGGCACCCCTCATTTTCCTTCTCCCCGGCCACCTTCTGTTCTTCCTCAATCATCCTGCTTCGCTCATTCATCAGAAACGCCGAAATCTCCATATCTTTCTTACTGGAAGCCACATCAATACTATGTTCCAGGCCCTCTCTGTTCCAGAGCTTTTCCCGGGAAAGCAGCTCCAGACCATTTAAGTTTCCGCTCTCCACCAGATATTCACCGATGTCATTAAGATTTCCCCGGATATAATCCTCATACTGCTTCTTCGCCCTTTCGCCAAGCTGCCACGGATAACGAAGCCGCCCGAAGCTCATATCCACCAAAACTTCCAGCTTATCCATCACCACTGCCATGTCAAACAGGCTGTCATACTCTGCGAAATCCAGTTCCTTACTGTAAAAACACTGACGGTAATTGGTCCCCGAGCCATGATACTCCGTAAACAGAATTCTCGCAGGCGTATTTTCCACTGCCTCATCGTAATGCTCCGGAAAAACCATATGCGCCCGTTTTCCTGCGGCCTCGCCATTTTCATACAGAAAATCCACATCGATCTTCTGCCACAGTTCCCCAAGGATTTCCTTTGCACAGGATTTGATTCCCTTTTTCTGATGGATCACAAGCTCCTTCAGCCCGCTGCAGCCCGTAAACGCCCCGGTTCCCACCTGCATCAGCGTATCCGAAAATTCCAGCCGTTCCAGTTTTTTGCACCCATAAAAAATATATCTTCCAATTTCCTTCAGTGTATCGGGAAAAACGATCTCCTGCACTTCCTCCCCGGCAAGAAGTCGTTCCTCTCCGAACGAAACAGCGTCTTCGCTCTCCCAGACTTCCGCCTCTTCCTCGTCGTCCTTATGTGCGGAAAACGCATAAGGTGCCGCACTGACTACCAAAATGCCGTTGATCTCTTCCGGCAGCACCACCCGGCTGTCTGTTCCGTAACAACGGATAATTTCTATTGTATTATTTTTGACTCTGTAATGTATTTTCATAATTCTCCATCATACCGAGAAACAGATATCCGAAATCCATTTCCCGTTTTTATTCTTCAGGAATCATCTCATCTACTGCTAATCCTGATCTTCTATAGCACATCTGCATCTCATTGTAGTCTCATTATCCATTTCATGCAAGAAATTTTCCCACGGCCCCAAATTCTGTCTGATACATAAAACAGCCCGCCGGATACACGATGATCTTTAATCATCTTATATCTGACAGGCTGTATGCAACACAAAACGAACCTCTGTATTGTACTCTGTTCCACACTCATGAACACAATTTCATTTACTTCTTATAAATACTGGCTGAACTCCACCTTCTCCTTATTCGGGCCTTCAATAGTAAAGAACTTCACGCCATTCTCCCAGAACGGAAGGAAATGCACCTCATCATTGGTGGTATTCAGTCCTGCTGCTGTCACCAGCTCGTGGACTTTCTCAATATCCTTCACATCAATGGCAACATGATCGATAGCACCGGATTCCATTTTTGCTGCTTTATTCTCGTAAGTCTCGATTACAAGATTTTCAAGCTTCAGGAAAGCAACTGCCTCATTTGCAGCCTCGTTTACTGTTCGGAAAGCGACCTCAAAGCCCAGTGCTTCATAAAATTTAATAGTTGTCTCAATGTCATTTGTCGGCACACCTACGTGCTGAACTCCATTCATCTGATCCTTTAAATTCATTTCAAAACCCCATTCTTTCATAAATCTGACATGCTCATAAACACAATCGCTTCGCAATTTAGATTCAACTCTGCTACAGGTTTATGAATACGTTCACTCTGCAATTCTGCGTTCCACCTGTGCAAGCTCCGGCATTGCCGGGATCGCGCCTTTTTTCTCTACGCAGAGACTGGCCACTGCATTGCCGAAACGCGCAAATTCCTTCAAATCCTCCTGGGTCAGCTCGTCCAGATTTTTCTCCGATGTGCTGACCTTATACAAGAAACCACCCCAGAAAGAATCTCCGGCTCCGTTCGTGTCTGCGATCTGTTTCACTGCAAATCCCGGCACCATACAGCCGCCATCCTTGCTGTAAAGATATGCTCCTTCGCCGCCAAGTGTAACTGCCACAACTTTCACGCCCTGGCTGTACAGTGCTTCTGCTGCTTCCCGGACATCCTTATGATTTGTCAAAAGCTCAGTTTCCTCATCTGAAATCTTCATAAGATCCACATAGGGAACCAGACTTCTCATATGCTTCTTCGCAGTTTTTTCATCCGGCCACAGCGACGCACGGTAATTGGGATCATAGGAGATCACACTGCCTTTGTTTTTCGCTCTTCTTACCGCATAAAATGTAGTATCCCTTGCAGGCTGGTCTGTCAGTGACAAAGAGCCCACATGAAAAATATTCGTGCGGTCCAGCACATCCACATCTACCTCTTCCTTCTGGAGCTTCGTATCTGCGCCCGGCTTTCTTGCAAAGGAGAATGTACGCTCTCCACTTTCATTTACCTCCACAAAAGCCAGAGTTGTGAAATAATCCTCATCCAGAAGCATCCCTTTTGTATCTACTTTTTCTCTCTGAAGAACAGAACGGAGGAATTCTCCATGCATGTCTTTTCCGGCTTTTCCGATAAATGCAGTATGTGCACCGAGTCTGCTGGCTGCAACTGCAACATTGGCAGGTGCCCCGCCCGGATTTCTGGCATAAAGCATCTGTCCGTCCTCGTTGATATCCTGAGATGTAAAATCGATCAGGATCTCACCAAAGGTTGTGATATCGTAGATAGATCTTTGCGCTGCATCGTTGGTATCCGCAAGAAGATTCTGTTCGAGCAGCTGAAACAGGATCTTTTCACATTCTTTTTCATTATCTGTATGGACATGCAGCTCTCCCTCATCAAATTCGGGCACGCTCAGAACCCCAAGCATAGACTTCGCATTTACAACATAACGGCCATAACATAATTCTACATCACAGGGGATGGATTCTGCAATACTTACCAGCTTTCTTGCATTCTGCATTGTGCCTAAAATTACTTTTACTATCATTTTTATCCACTCTCCTATGCAAACAGGCTGATCACAACAGCACAGACCAGACCTGTTACTCCTACGATGGTTTCCATCATTGTCCAGGATTTCAGGGTTGTTTTCTCATCAATCTCAAGAAGAGAGCTTACCAGCCAGAATCCGGAATCATTTACATGGCTGAATGCCGTTGCACCGCCGTTGATGGCACAGACCATTGCTGCCAGATAAACCGGTGACAGGTCTGCACCTCCAGGCATAGCGGCCATAATTCCTGCTGCCATTGTCATAGCCACAACTGCCGCACCAACAGATGCACGGATCAGAGCTGCAATAAGGAATGCAACCAGTACCAGCGGAAGTCCGCTTTTTTCCAGAGCTGGTCCTATAATGTTTCCCATACCGCAGTCCTGCAGCACCCAGCGGATGATACCTCCACCAGTGATAACCAGAAGAATCTGTCCTGTAGGCTTCAGAGAACGATCCAGGATCTTCTTTAACTGATCTCCATTGTAGCCTTGTTTCTTTCCGAGGAAATACATGGCAAGCAATACTGCTATGATCAGTGCCACAAAAGGTGTTCCCAGGAATTCCATAACAGGACGTGCCGCGTCGATCCCCGGAATGTATTCAGAAACTGTATTGCACAGGATCAGCACCAGCGGAACAAGAATGATACATAATACTGTAGAAAACTTAGGAAGATTGGCTTCTTCCTCCTCACGTACCTCCTGGATATTGGAGGGCAGCCCTGTGTTGATCTTTTTACCGATAAATTTGGACCATAAGATTCCCGCAAAGATCAGGGATAAAATACCCACCGGCACACCTACCGCGATCATCACTCCGAGGTCTACATTCAGCATATTTGCCACCAGAACAGATCCTGCTGATGGCGGAATGAATGCAAAACCGGTGGCAAGGCCCGCAAGAAGCGGGATTACATAATATAAAGTAGATTTCTTTGTTTTCTTCGCAAGTCCGAATGCCAGAGGGATCAGGATCACAACGCCAGCCTCAAAAAATACGGTAGTTCCTACCACAAGTCCTGTGATTCCAAGAGCGATCCCTGCCTTTTTTTCACCAAATTTGCTTACCAGTGTCTGGGCAACGCACTGTGCGCCGCCGGACACTTCCAATATCCCGCCGAACAGAGAACCCAGACCGATCAGGAGTATGATCCCCTGTAAAGTTTCTCCTGCGCCGTTTTCCACAGTGCTTACCAGTGTTGGAACCGGCATTCCGGCACCAAGTCCGATAACCAGTGCAGCGATCAGCAGAGATAAAACCGGGTGGATCTTAAATTTTATGATAAGTAACAATAATAATAAAATTCCTGCTGCTGCCGCGATCAACAGTCTTGCCGGATCTGCCGCAAATACCGGTTCTGTCATCTTTCCATTTACCTCATTTCTCTTTATTCAATACTTACATAAACTGTTTTCGTAACCCTGGTTTTATTTTACATATTTATGAATAGTTGCCTTTACAGCTCCGGGTCCTGCGATCATCTCACGGAACATATCCTCGATCTTCTCTCCGACACCATCTTTATAAAGGTCTGTGAAGAACAGTCTCTCATTGGAAAGGATCGGCTTCAGCTGATCCTTGAAGGTTTCCGGTTTTCCGATCACGATATCGCCAAGCTGCTCTGTGATCTCCTCGTTCATCGGGTCCGGTGCAAGCTCAAATTTATTTCCTTCATCATCTACAGCCAGCATGTATCTCAGCCATCCCGCGATTCCAAGAGGGATTGCTGTCAGTCTGGAAGCATCTCCAAATTTCTTCACATATGCTTTTACAGTCTCACCGAAACGGATACCTACCATCTGGGACACATCTACAGCCAGACGAAGGTTGGTATCTCCAAGATACTCATTCGGGAAACGGTCATTGAAAAGCTCATCCACAAATGCCTGTGGGGAAAGAATTCCAGGATCTGCAACTACCGGAAGTCCCTCGTCATAAGCAACCATACGTGCCATTTTCATCATATCTTCGTTGGTGTTCAGCATATGTGCAAAGAGATCATATCCAAGTACCACACCAAGAGGGCCGGTTGCAGAATGTACTGGATTCAGGCATACGGTTACTTTCATTCTCTCGGAAAGATTGACGGTATTTCTGTCTGCCATGTATACGCCGAAGCCCTTTTCCAGAGCAGGGCGTCCGTTAGGGAAGCTGTCCTCAATAACAAGATACTGTGGCTTCTCAGCATTAACAAATGGTGCTATGTATGTTTTCTTTCCTGTGATCACCGGCTGCATGTCTTCAACTCCAAGCTTCTCAAGGTCTGCTGCGATCTGCTCGCTTGGACGAGGTGTGATCTTGTCGATCATGGTCCACGGGAATGCAACCACCTTCTCATCCGTTACATAATCTACGAAGCCATCATCTACAAAGCCTGCTTTATGCCACTCCTCTGTCATTGTCAGCACGGACTCACGGAGCTTGGCACCGTTCTGTGAGCAGTTATCCATAGATACCAGAGCGATCGGATATTTTCCTGCTTTATATCTTTCATTCAGCATAGCCACAAGAACTGCCATTGCTCCTGTTGCCTTATCCGGACCGTTTTTAATATCTGCTTCCACAAACGGGAACCAGGTTCCGTCTGCTTTCTGAAGTGCATAGCCCTTCTCTGTAATAGTAAAAGAAACCATTTGCAGTGACTTGCTTGCAAAGATCTCTTTCAGGCGGTTCCACTGTGCCGGATCTGAGGATTGTGCCTTCACTGCCTCTGCAAGTGCTCCGAGTACTTTATATTCACGTGTTCCGTCTCCGTGAAGGATCACGTTCAGTCCCAGATTGTCATATGGCTCATAGATCTTATCTACTACATCATAGTCAAAAGTCTCCACGCAGGTAATGCCGCGGTCCAGAACGCCTTCCTCCAGAAGTCCGTCTGCGATCCCGCCAATAAATACACGGAAAATATTTCCGATTCCGAAGTGTACCCAGCCCGGTTCTCTTCTTGCCTTCTCGGAAACTGCTTCCACGTCATATCCCGGAAGATCGATTCCTGCTTTTTCCCATGCTTCATGTTCTTTGATTCCGTTTCTTGTTAATTTCATTTTGAAACCTCCCTGTTTTTCGCTTTTCACTTTAATATTATAGTTGCGTCTTTGACTTATGTTTATGTCTTAACTGTAAGTAGAGTATATAACTTTCATTTTTAAAAATCCATTGACAGAAGCTCTAATTTTTTAAATCTTTTTTTGTACACTTTTACTTGTTTCCACCCTGTCCTGTATTTAGAAAGTGCTGTCATTGCATTTTCAGACTTTTTCATATAAAATACAATTTAGACTTAATCATATCTTTTAACACTATTAAAGAATCATATTTGTTAACAGAATCGGGAGAATTTTATGAGCGAAAAAGGATTAACCACTATCACTTTAAAGAAAATAAACCGTTCCAAGGTTTATCAATATATTTACAGAAACAGGCAGACTTCCAAAATGCAGATCGTACAGGATCTTCAGATGGGACTTTCCACTGTAAGCCAGAATCTAAATCTCCTCGAAAAAGAAGGGCTGATTGACCGTAACGGATATTTTGATTCCACAGGCGGGCGGAAGGCTCAGGCTATACAGATCGTCGCAGATTTCCGCATTTCCATCGGAATCGGAATCCTGAAAAACATGTTCCATATCACAGCTATTGATCTGTATGGAAATGCTTTTTACACAGATACTATTCCGTTGCCATATTCCAATACAGAGGATTACTATAAAAAGCTTACGGATAAAATCCGCGGATTTATCGCAGAACATCATTACGACGAGCAGAAGATCCTCGGCATTTCCATCGCCACTCAGGGAATCACCTCACCGGATAACTCCACGGTGATCTATGGAAATATCATGAACAATACCGGCATGTGCCTGGAGGATTTTTCCCGTCATCTTCCTTATCCCTGCCATCTGGAGCACGATTCCAAGTCAGCAGCCTTCCTGGAGCTGTGGAATCATCCGGAGCTTGACAGTGCTGTGGTCTTTCTTCTGAACCGCAACCTGGGCGGTGCCATCATTACTGATCACAGGATCCATCAGGGCAGCTCCATGCACAGCGGAACTCTGGAGCATATGTGCATGGATCCGGATGGTCCTTTATGCTACTGCGGAAACCACGGCTGCCTGGAAACCTACTGTTCCGCCAATTCCCTGGAGCAGTCTGCTGGCATGCCTGTAAAAGAATTTTTTCCTCTTCTCCGCGAAAAAAAATCTCCCCGGCTTACCAGTCTCTGGGAAGATTATCTTAGGCATCTGGCCTTTGCCATGAGAAACCTGAACCTGATCGTGGACGCGCCGATCATTATCAGCGGATATCTGGCACCATATTTCACAGAAGAAGATATTAACCAGCTGCTGGAGCATATTAATTCTTCCTCGCCATTTCCGATTGGCAAATCGCAGATTCTGGTTGGCACACACGGACAGTATACCCCTGCGATCGGCGCTGCACTGTTTTATGTGGATCAGTTTATCCGAAGCGTTTAAAACAAAAAAACAACCGACACCAGATTTTTTCAGAGATCCTGTATTTTCTGATCTCTGAAATGCTTCTGTCTGTCGGTTGTTTTATTTTTTATTTCTTCAGTTCCTCAAGCAGCTGCTCGATCTTGGATACAAACAGATCAAACGCTACATTATTCTTACCGCTGTTGATCACAATATCTGCCTTGGCTCTTGTAGGCTCCACGTACAGATAATGCATCGGTTTCACCGTAGTCAGATACTGATCGATGATTCCGTTAAGGTCTCTTCCACGCTCCTCCACATCTCTGGAGATACGGCGCAGGATCCTCTCATCTGCATCAGCCTCCACATAAACCTTGATATCCAGAAGATCCCGGATCCTCTCATCTGCAAGAAGAAGGATTCCTTCTACCAGAATGACCGGGCGCGGCTCGATCTTTATTACCTTGTCTGAGCGGTTATGCTGACTGTAGTCATATACCGGGCATTCAATGGTTTTGCCTTCCTTCAGCTGCTTCAGCTGCTCCACCAGAAGATCTGTTTCCAGAGAATCCGGATGGTCATAATTTACCTTTACACGTTTTTCAAAAGGGATTCCATCCTGTCTGCGGTAGTAATTATCATGATAGATCACTACCACATCATCTCCGAAATGTTTCTTCAGTCTGTTTGTAAATGTAGATTTACCAGAGCCAGATCCTCCGGCAATTCCGATAATAATACTTTCCATCTTCTCTTACCTCGTAAGCCCGAACTCTTCCGGCATGAATCTCGGGCAGATATTCTCTGATGTACAGATTACAGTTGAAGAAAGTCTGGTGCCGATCGCGCAGGCTTCCCGTAAGGTTTTTCCGTATGTAAGCCCGATGCATACACCGGAGAAAAACGCATCTCCTGCTCCGGTGGTGTCAATGACGTCGACCTTCAGTGCCGGATAGACACCTTTATCACCATTCTCATCTACATACACAGCACCTTTATCACCCATGGTCACTACCATCTTTGAGATCGTTGCGGAACGGATACGCTCCAGAAGAATATCTGCAAGATCTTCCGGAGACACATTCTCATAGTCCTCTGAAAAAAGAATTCCCGCTTCCTGCTGATTGCATACAAAACACTCTGTTTTCCGCAGGAAATCTCTTCTCTCAATGGCAATACTCATATTGGAAACCAGGGCATAGACCTTTTTGTTGTATTTCTCAGCATAGGCAAATGTCTTTTTTACGATGTCCTTGTCCAGATCGATCTCGATTGCAACACTGTCCGCATCCTTAAAGATCTCGTCTCCGTGTTCATCCAGGATCTGCTCGATCCATTTGTGATCCGGTCTTTTTGAAATGGAACCAACTACATCTCCCTCATGGTCAAAAACTGCAAGCCATGTTCCCATTCCGTTTTCAACTTTTTTCATATACTGGGTATTTACCTTATGGCGGTCCAGCTTACGGATCACATCCTCGCCCATACTGTCATCATCTACGGCACTGACAAATGTAGGCTCCAGCTCCACGTTGGCGATATCCTCTACCACATTTCGTCCTACTCCGCCATGGATCTGAACCACAGTCCCTGCGTTTCGTCCATACGGAATATATGGCGATGTAGAATAGCCCTTGACATCAATAAAAACATCTCCGATCACTACAATTCCCATTACCTTTTCCTCCTTTATCTCTGTCCCTTATCATAAGGGATTCCTTCTGCCTTCGGTGCTCTTGATTTCTTGGAAGAAACAGCAAGCACAAGCAGAAAAATAATATACGGAAGCATCTTGTAAACATTGATTCCAACGGAATCTGCTGCTTGTGGATGCTCACCGCAGGCCATCAGGCGAAGTCCCAGACGAGTACGGTATAATACAATGTTCGCCGCGATCAGAAGTACGATCGTGATGATCATAAACCAGTTCACCTCAAAACCTGCGATCTTCACAATAGAAAACGCTTTTTTCTGGTGAATGTACTGAATCGTGGATGATACGTTGTTTGGATTCTCCGCCATATTGATGGCTTTGACAAATACGGTAGCTGCCGCTGCTCCGATATCTCCGGCATTCATATCCAGTGCAATAAATTTAACATCTGGATATTTAAAAGAAGTGTCCACGACTGTCTGCGCGAATACATAGCCCGGAAGTACAATAATGTTGTACCCTTCCGCAACTGCCACATCCACCATGGCTGTTCTGGCATAGTCTGTATCACCGTCCGTTTTCTTATACGTGAAGTCAATATTGTTGGCTTTACAGTAATCTCTGCACGCTTCATACGTTGTCTGATTAAATGACTGGTCTGTAATATCCGCAGCATCCGTGATCATACAAACTTTGTACTCAGAGCTTCCCGTATCTTCACTGGCTGAAGTCTTTCCTCCGTTATTTATTCTCTTATCCTTTTTACAGAAGTCCCGGAAATTACTGTACCCGTTTCTGCCGCTTCGGATGCAGTAATTTCTGAAACTGCTGCAGGACCATAGTATGTCCAGCATGAAAATCATAGCATAAATTTGTACTGTAGAGAAGTTTTTTCTTACAGCATTCTACATATTCTTACAAAAAAAAGAGCCTTCCGTTCTGAATGCAACTCCTGCATCCGTTTTCGGAAAGCTCTTTCCTGTTATTCCTGAATAATATTTCTGATAATTGATCCGACAATTGTTTCCCGTCAGAATTTTTTATGTTTAGATCTCAGCCTGTTTCAGCAGCTCCGGAATCTTGGACTCCCAGCCAAGTGCCATGATATGTACACCCTGACAGTATGGCTTGCACTCTTTGATGATGCGTGCTGCGATCTCAACACCTGTGATACCTGCTTTTGTTTTTTCCTTGTCTGCTTTCAGCTCTTCAATCATCTCATCCGGAACATGGATACCGGCAACGTTATTATTCATGAATTTTGCCATTCCTGCGGACTTCGGGATGATGATACCAACCTGTACAGGTTTTCCGAACTGTTTCGCTTTTTCCATAAATTTAATGAATTTCTCCGGCTCAAATACAGCCTGTGTCTGGAAGTAATCAGCACCTGCTGCAACCTTACGCTCCATCTTTGCAAGCTGTGCATCAACGGAATCGCTGCATGGAGATACTACTGCACCCTTGGAGAATTTCGGAGGCTCGCCCACAAGCTGATTGCCACCAAGATCTACACCAGACTCCAGAAGCTTCACTGTGTGAAGAAGAGATACGGAATCAAGGTCAAATACCGGTTTTGCCTGTGGATGATCACCCATCTTGGTATGGTCGCCTGTCAGGCAGAGGATATTCTCGATGCCCAGCATTGCTGCGCTTAAAAGGTCAGACTCCAGAGCAATACGGTTTCTGTCACGACATGCAAGCTGGAAGATCGGATCCATACCCGCATCCTTGAGAACCTTACACATTGCAAGAGAACCAAGACGCATAACAGAAGACTGGTTATCTGTTACGTTTACTGCATGAACACCCTTGAGATATGTTTTTGCCTCTTCTACCAGCTCATCTACATGGATTCCCTTTGGCGGTCCTACTTCTGCTGAAACTACGAATTCACCACGGTCGAATAATTCTTTCATCTTCATTATACATTGCTCCAATCATTTAAAATTTGAGATATGTTCACTCCGTTTTATTTCACTTCATCATCTGTTGCGAAATTATGGATCTGTGTCGGGCATTTCAGTGCGTCAAGACGTCCGATCTCTTTCAGTCGTCTGTAGATACGCTCCCAGCCGCATTCCATATCACTGTCCACTTCACATTTACCGTTCTTGGAACCGCCGCACTGGCCGTTGACAAGACTCTTGGAACATGCTGTGATCGGGCAGATTCCGCCGGTGAGGTTCAGATAGCACTCCCCACACTGGTCACATTTATACTCTAACGGTGTCACACCCTGGAAACCAGGTACCGGGTATGTATCGCAGGCTGCACAAACCATCTTATCTTCCAGATATTCAGCCACTGTCTGTACACCAACACCACAGGAGAATACCAGAACCAGATCTGCCGCCTGGATCTTATCCATGTGTTTCTGAAGACGTAACTGCATATTTTCAGGATTACAGATGTAATCCGTTGTCATGATCCCGGTCACATTTCCTTCAGCAGAAAGCTCTTTCTGAAGGCTGACAGCTTCTTTTTCCGGAAAACGAACTTCTTTGCATCCATGGCAGTTGATGATAAAAACTTTCTTTCCGGCTGTCAGTGATGTGATCGTTTCTTTTGCTTTTAACTGGGTAATCAACATATCACTTCATCCCCCTTACTGCATTTTTTCCGGCTTTGATACTGTTAATGATCGGAATCTTGGAAGAACAGATATACTGACAGCATCTGCACTCAACACAATCCATGATATTCATGTCTTTCATGCCCTGCCAGTTCTCTTCCTTCGCATATTTCACGAAATACAGAGGAGAAAGCTCCATCGGACAGACATCCACGCAGCGTCCACACTTGATACATGGCTGCTCTTTTGTCTCGTCTGTATCGATGGCAATGATACCGTTGGAGCCCTTCATCATCGGTACTTCCAGTGTATTCAGAGGGAATCCCATCATCGGACCGCCCATCTTGACCTGAACATCGTCATCTGTAAATCCACCACAGTAATCGATCAGCTCTTTTACGCTGGTACCGATCTTGATAATGAAGTTGCCAGGATTCTTGATCTTCTCACCTGTTACAGTTGCAACACGCTCAACCAGAGGCATGCCCTTCTGGATCGCATCGGAGATCGCTTTTACGGTACTGATATTATCTACAACAACGCCAACATCTGCCGGGAGACCGCCACTTGGAACCTTTCTGCCCATAACGCGTTTAATGAGGGTTTTCTCAGCACCCTGCGGGTATTTGGTTCTAGCAACAAAAACTTCCATGTTACCGATATTGGCAACTTTTTCCTGCATTAACTCAATCGCATCCGGCTTGTTGTCCTCAATAACAATGATACCCTTCCCGGCACCTGTTGTCTTAAGGATTGCTTTCAGACCGAAGATAATGTCATCTGCAAACTCAAGAAGAACTCTGTGGTCTGCTGTAAGAAGCGGCTCACACTCACATCCATTAAGGAGAATAGTGTCAACTGGTTTGGCCGGTTTCAGCTTAACACATGTCGGGAAACCAGCTCCGCCCATACCAACGATTCCTGCTTCACGAATGATATCAATGATATCGTCCGGTGTAAGGCTGTCAAGATCGCCATGTGGCTGTACGGATTCGTGCAGAGTATTTTTTCCGTCTGATTCAATAACAACAGCCATTACTTCGCTGCCTCTTGTGCCATGCATACGTGGCTCAACAGCAACTACGGTTCCGCTTACACTTGAGTGTACCGGTGCACTGATAAATCCGGCAGCTTCACCGATCTTCTGACCTACTTTAACGGTATCGCCAACCTGAACGATCGGATTCGCCGGTGCACCAAGATGCTGTGACATGGAGATCACAACTGTCTTCGGATCCGGGAATTTCTTCAGGGCAATGTGCTCACTGAATTCCTTACGCTCTGAAGGATGAACACCGCCATAGTATCCGTTCAGTCTGTCTTCTCTGATGGACTTCACATAATCATTGATTACCTTGAAGTTAACCTTGGAGTAGTCACGAACCTGTACGGGCTGATTGAGGAATTCCTCCAGACGGCCCTGCTTCGCCAGTCTCTGGTAGATTTTTTCCCAGGCACAGTCCTTGTTCGGGTCTACTTCACACTTGCCATTCTTAGCTCCGCCGCACTGTCCGTTGACAAGACTCTTGGAACAGTCGACGATAGGACAGACACCTCCGGTAACGTTCAGATAACACTGTGCACATGCATCACAGCTCTTCTTCGTAAGTGCCATGCCGTGATGGCCTCTGTAATTCAGGGTATTGCTTGCCGCAATGACCGGTTTGCCAGCCAGGTCTGCAACAGTCTGAATACCAAGACCGCAGGAAATCACTACTACATTCTCTGTACCTTCCGGAAGCAGATCCTGTAATTTTCTTTCTGTGTGCATCTTATTGCACAGGAAATCAAATTTCGCACTGCCTGTGATGGTTTTTCCCTGCTCTTTGGCGAATTTCAGGAACTCATCGCAATCCGGTTCGTCAACAGTCTCAAATTCCTTGAAACATTTGTTACAGGCAATCACGAACAGGTTGTCCTTGCCGCTCAGCACTGATGTAAGCTCATCACTGCTTTTCAGCTTGTACTTAGTATAGTTTTCCAATTGCTCACCTTCCTTATGATAAAGATTATATCCTTATGATTATCTGCCCTTATCCGTTCCCTCCTTCTCTGCACTCCAAAAAAAGGACCAATAAAACCAGATAAATAAGTTCTTACGTACTTCTCATTAAATGTACCACAAAATGGTGGCATTATCTAGTTTTATTGGCTAATTTTATAAATTTTTTCTATAATTTTTTCCGTTCCGTCTATGAATGTACTAATATTCGTACATCAACTGTTATGGAACATGTATTAGTTATATAAAACTTTTTTCCTGTTTTAATGTTGCTGTTCCTCTGTACTTTTTCTGTTGCTTTTTCAGACTGCTGCATTTACTATGTTATTATCTGTTACCACTTTTATATGATCGGAGGTTTTTCATTAATGAATCCTGTCATCCTTTCCTGTCAGACACTGACTGAATTTGTCCGACAGGCACAACTGGCCTGCCATACTGATTTTCCGATCGTTGAGCTCAATCGGGAATATCATTCGGATCCTGCAAAAATGCGAGTTCATATTTTAGAAACACTCTCTCTGCTGCCCGCAGACATTGATACTGTCCTTGTAGCTATGGGCTTCTGCGGCGGCTCCTGGCAGGATGTTTCCTGCTCACAGACTGTAGTCATCCCCAAAGTTGCCGACTGCGTTGCACTTGCCCTGATCACTCCGGAGCGATATGCACCGGATCTGAAAGAACCCGGTCATATGTATCTGTTTGGAAAAGATAACAGTGGCTTTTCCATCCACTCTATTTACGACAGTCTCCTGGAAAAATATGATAAAGAAATGGCAGATATTGTTTTCGATATGTATTTTGAGCATTACTATCATGTAGATATCATAGATAACGGTCTTTATGACTGTTACGATCTGGATTTCGTAAAAAAAGCCCAGAAGGATGCTGACCGGATCCATTCGGAACTGGATTTCGTTCCGGGCAGCAACATCCTTCTGGAAAAATTAGTGTCCGGTAAATGGGACTCCCAGTTTCTGGTCGTCCCACCCCGGACTAATATTACACAGGGAATTTTCTTCTGAGTGCAGACAGATTTCTCAAATCAAAAATTATTCAGTATACCTGTGGATTGCAGGAACAAGATCAGCATAATAACCGGCAATATATACTTGATCATAACCACATAGAGCCTCTTACGCCCGAAATGTTTTCCACCACGTTCCATCTCTTCTGCGATCCAGTCAGGTTTCATAACCCAGCCTATAAAAATGGCCGACAGCAATGCAATAAACGGCATCATAAAACTGTTGCTGATATAATCCATAATATCTAGCAGCTGTCCCGTACTTCCGTTGGGCAACATGACCTCAACCATTGAAGGTTTTCCCTGTAATTCATTTGAGGAAGCAAATATTTTTTTACAGCATCCGTCTGAATCAGATAATTATTTTTACTTAAGAAACGTTTTGCATCCCATTCCTTTTGTTCAGAGTTGTTTTCTTCTTCCTTTAACCGCTGAAATTCCTTTATCAGATATAACTTAAACACAGGACTGATTGCAGAGGCAAACTCAAAAGCAATATCTTTGTGTGCATATGTACCACCATATTTCCCACGTTTTACATATAATCCAATGGCATTTGTTTTATTGATCCATTCCGCTGCACTTAATACAAATGTAATCATCTAATTCCTGTTTCGAAATAGAAATCTGCACATTTTGTACTTCAATTACTTTATTCTTCATTCACACCTTCCTTTACGATAAGATTATCCATCTTTACCTTATATGCTAACAAACGTAATACATAATCCGGCATCTTTCTGGTTCCTCGTTCCCACTCTGTCACTGTTCTATACGGAATTTCAAAATATTCACAAAATTCTTTTCTGTTCATTCCGGTACTTTCTCGTAATTTCCTAATTTCATCTTTTGTTTCCATTTTCTTCCCCCTTGTATTTTACACATTGTGTATATATCGTAGCATATTTTTTCATTTGTTACAACATCTATCATCTTCATTTTGGTATACTCTCCGAAATACACAGGCTCCCCGAGGATGTCAAGTCATTGCTACAAAAAATATGCGGCTTTTTTGCCACGAAAATGGCTTAAAACCGAATATTTCTGTATAGAGGACGTTATATAATTGTCACAAAGTAGGTGGAGAGGATGTTACGTCATTGTCACACTCTGTATCATTATTATTTTTAGGTTTTAATGTAACTAAAATATCCAAATCCATCGCTGTTGCTAATTTTACCAACATCTCTAATGTTGGATTATATTCCCCACTTTCGAATCTTGATATATTTGTTCTCGAAATTCCTGCTCTCTCTGCCACCTCTGCTTGAGTTAATCCTTTTAACTTTCTTAAATATGTATATTCTCTAACCAATGATTTTCTGACGTTATTTTGTATATATTCTATATTGATTCCACTTTTATAAAACTGGCTATCTTCTTTTTTCTTAACACACAATTTTAGTCAAACCTTCTACATATTCGTAATTATCATCAACCTCAAAAGATATATAATCATTGGGGTCCAAATAAATCTTGCAATCAGGATAAAAATTATTAAATATCAGTTTTATAAATGAATTAAAGCACATTGGTTTTTCAATAAATATTCTACATTCCATTCCGTGTAGTTATTGGGCTTCAATTTGAGCTGCAATCTTACCCTCATGCATGACCTCATATGAGATTTCTGTTCGTCAGACCAGAGATTTGCCCGTGAGTTAGTATGTTCCTCACATCCAGCTTCCTTCAGATTCCATCTCTCGATGGACACCCTTGCCTTCGGCTATATCCTTCCCACTACCGGGCGGATTCGGGATTTTAACCCGTTAGAAACGTGCGCCGCTAGGCGCACACATAAAAATAGCGGCAACACTGCCGCTATTTTTGATTGAGCACATCTGATAAATCTACTGTTCTTTTTCCATCTTTGGACTTGCCGAAAAACAGTCATCCGGTATTTTCGTCAGACTTTCCGGCATATCTACCTGCTCCAGATTATCACAGAAGGAAGCAAATGCTGACGGTAATTCCGTTATCCCTTCACCCAATGTGATCTTTTTGATTTTTGATCCGGAAAAGGTTCCGAATCCTTCGAAAATACATTCCTTTCCAAAGACAGCTTCCTCAAATCCAGTGTCCATGAAGCAACAGCCGTTTACTGTTGAACCATCTCCTATATGTATGTATCCCCCGGCTCCTGCCCCACTGAAAGCGGAATCCCAAAGATAATTTTCACTGGCAGGCAGTTCCACATCTCTCAAGGCTACACAATCTCTGAATGCAGATCCGTCAATTTCTACTGCCTGATTACCGAAAACCACAGTTTCCAGACTGGTACAGCCTGAAAAAGCATAGCCTCCAATCCAGGTCAGAGAATCCGAAAGTGTTATTTTTTTCAGACCGGTGCAGCCCTCAAATGCTGAAACGTCAATATAGCGCATTCCTTCCGGAACTTCAACAGAAGTAATCTTTGTATTATCCTTAAATGCCAGTCTAGCAACACCATTCATTACCGTGTCTTCAATGCTGGAAGGCAGAACAAGCTCCGTTCCTTCTCCTGTATAACCACTCAGCTCCTCATAGCCATTTTTCTCATAGCCGCCATTATCCTGCTGTTCCTCCTCAAGCTGTTCCAGGTCAATCTCCAGACTTTCCAGCAATGTTTTCATCTCTTCCCTGTCCAGGAATTTCCAGAGTTCTTCTTCCAGACAATCAGGAATGCTCACCAGTATGCTTAAAATATACTGATCTGTCAGATCTCTGTAAAGAGTAATGTCTCCTTCCTCCCTGCGGCATGCCACATAGTAATGGCTTTCTCCCACATCTGTTTCTTTTATTTCTCCGTCTGCCTTTCTTTCTGCATTTTTCTTTGCATCCGGGAAGTGGACGATCTGAATATTCAGGTTACCCTCATAAGCGCAATGAATCTTTCCATTCACAAAGAACTCTGCATATTCTCTGCCCTGCCACCGGGTTGGCAGTTTCACGGAAATTCCTTTGGCAGTCACCTCTTCATACTCAATTCCTTCCTGGAATTTTATTCCCTTCATCACAGTCTGTATCAGCTTATCTTCCATCACAGTATAGATATCATCAAAACGCTCTGTTGTTTTTACTTCAATCTTCAGACCATCCCAGTTTCCTACATAATGATCCTCATATTTCAGAATTGCAGCATATTCTCCGCTTCCCAGATATACTGCTGTCTGATCCGGTCCGTTTTTAGCTTCATCCAGATTAGAGCTGAATACAATTGCATTCATACCGCTGATGGTGGTTTCTTCTGTTTTTACCTGCTTTGCGCCTCCTTCACGGGCATTCTGTGCATATTCAAGCTCCGTAATGCGATTAGAAAGCTGTCCCGCTGTTATGGGAGCAAGTGTCATTGTCCATTTCCCATCTGGATCTGTAAATTCCAGATAGCTCTCTTTTTCTGTCGGTTCTTCTGCTTCATAGGGAAGAGTAACCGTAAATTTCCCCTCCACATAATCATATTCTTTATACTCCGGCAGCGGTGTGGGTGTTGCCGTAGGTGCAGGAGTTGCTGTGGGCGCTGCTTCTTCAGGCTTTTTCTCACCACATGCACACAAAAGACAAACACACAAAAATACAATCGGAAGCATCACTCTTTTTAAACTTTTCATAGCTTTCTCCTTTCTGAATCCTTTCTTTAGTTACATAACCATTTTCCTCCTCTCACTCATAGAGCTTTTATCATGAGTTAAGGCGCTGTCCGCAATATTCACAATTGCTCAGACGTCCTTTTATTACCTGATTTTTTGCACCGCAGCTGGCACAGGTAACTGTAATATAAATCTTTTCATTTACACGTCTGTTTGGTGCAGTAATCATAATATAATTTCCTTCTCTGTCTATCTGGATATTCCGGATATATCCCCTGGCAATAAATTTTTCCAGATTTTTTACTGCACCTTTTCCCAGCTCCTGTTCAAGTTTTTCAAATGAGACCGTATTCTGGGCATAAGATTCAAACCAGCAGGCAATTTCCCTGGATTTTTTCTTCCGTAATGCTTTCTGAACTTCCCTGAAAGTCGGATATAAAAATAACAGACAGAGCAGAATCTCTGTTGCTGCCATTCCCCAGCGTCCTTCACCAATATACTTCTCCGATGCACCAATGGCTCCCAGGGATAAAAGTATGCAGAAGCCACAAAGAACCCACTTCAGTTTCCCCAACACCCCTGCTTTTTTATTTTTTTCTGTCAAAAAATCATTCATGTCTGTTTCCTCTTTCTCTGATTAATCAAAATTCTATAATATGTTGGTGAAGCTTCTGTCAGCCTGCCCCCAGCAGAATCCATGCATCACCTGACGGATCATAATAATAAACCACATTGTCTCCTACTGCATAATAATGTTCTTTTGTAAAATGATCCTCGTGATCCGTTCCCAGAACAAATACCGGACAATTTCTTCCTTCAATGTACTCCTCAGTACCTGTATACCACAGAGCCATCCCAAGACCAAGGTAATAGCTGACTTCATCTGTTTCTGAAAGCTGTTCTCTGGCAATCCTGATATCCAGTTCCGAATCATACCCGGGATCACACTCATCCCAATTATAATATATGGAGAAATCATAGCAGTGGGTTTCTGCTGCAAGATGTCCATCCTTTAACGACACCATCGGATGGTATTGCACACTCATATTCTGCTTCTGTACAGAAACCATCACATTGGAATGAATCTCACTCACATTGCAGCGCAGGATAATGATTTCATTCTCCTGCCCCGTATAGTATGGGGCATTCAGATCGTCCAGATATTCCCCTTCTTCCGTAGGCTGAGCCGGATAAACGCTGACCCTGCAATCATCCCCCGGGACAATGGCATAAATTTCATATCCCCCTGCATCAACCACTGTTCCATCCTGTAAAAAAGGATAAGCAGCTGACACTTCTCCCTGTCTGGTATATTCAAGTATCTCTGCTGCCTCTGCACCTTCATAGGTATATCCCAGAAATGCCATTCCGGCCTGACATTCATTTTCCCTGATAATGTCCTGCAGAATTGCCAGATTCTCATCTGCCCCAGGTGCTCTGGCAAATACTTCTCTCATACCTGCGCCATGAATACCAACAGAAAACAGTACCGCACAAACACATACAGCAACCGAATATTTTTTCATACTCTCATCTCCCTTCTTGTCAAACAGATATTTACACTACACTTCGCTTTCTGCTCATAACAGAATAACTTCGCAGTTTATCAGCTTGCTATTTTAACGTAGTTACGATTAGCTTACTTTCCAGTGCAGCCGCTATCAGATCTTCTTTACAGCTGTATCCTGCCCTGGCGATCATTTCCTGAAAATTCCATCTCACCCCGGAGGTAGAACATTTCATTTCTCTTGCAATCTCTGAATATGACATTCCACGGATATACAGGCGAAGCATCTCAAGCTGTCTGGGACTGATATCACCGCTTGTGATCCAGTTAAGCTCCACCTTCGGCGTCATATCCGGAAATACATGCTCACCATTTAAGGTTCTGTGGATCACACTCCGTATTTCCTCTTCCCCATGATCCTTATACCAGAGACTGTCTGCACATCCACTCCTGGCCCGCTCCAGCACCTTGGGATCGATCAGGGAAGTAACGATCAATACCTTTGTATATGGATACTTCTCCCTGATCTCTTTTCCGGCACTGAGCCCATCATGATTATGAAACGTCTGCACATCCATGATCACAAGATCAATTGCCGAATAACCACAGATTTTTACAGCTTCACGTGCATCTGACACTGTCTGGACATGTCGGAATTCCGGCTCCTGCATAATAATATATTCAAAATACTTCTGCATGATCTTCTGATCTTCTACTATCAGTATCCGTACCATCGAATCCCATCCTTTCTGTCAACGGCATTTTCAATATCAGACAAAACTCAGGAAAAAAAGAAACCTGCATCCTGCATTTTCCTGATTCAGCGGCCTTTCTCAGCGCAGATAAACCACCGCCTTCTTCCGCATTTTTGTCAGGCACCTCTCCATCATTGGTAATCTGAATATTATATTCATCTGCATTTTTGTCTATCTTCACCCAAACAGTACTGCCATGGGCATGTCTGGCACAGTTTGTCACACATTCACGGATTGCCCTGTCTGTCAGCAGCCTGTAAGATGGATGCATGGGAAAGTTCCCACTGATCTGAACTGAAATTCCAAGCTCTTCTGCATGTCTGATCGTATCCTCATATACTTCTTCCATACTCTCAACAGCAGAACCGGTAAGAATATAAACCAGATGTTTCAATACAGACAACTGTTTATCCATTTTATCCGGATCTTCTTTCCTTTCCAATATTCTGCGTATTGACAGAAGGCTTCGTCCAAAATTGTCATGAACCTGCATTTTCATGACAAGCGTCTCCTGCTCTCTGATTTTATCTCCGATTTTTTCGTACATTTCCTCCAGCTTATGATTCAGGATTTCCAGCTTTTCATTGTTTGCCCTGATTTTTTCACCATTGTAATAAATTTCTGATACATTAACTGCCACTGTCTGCAGATATCCTGCACAATCCGGCTCCTGCAGACTATATTCCTGAAACATCCAGACGGAACCATCAGGAAAATAAAACACATTACTGTCTTTACTCAATCTGCAAAGACCTTCCGATTCAAGTTCCCCACTCATTGCTTTCCTTAATACCTCATAATCCTGCAAATAAGAACCTGTCATGATTCTGCTCAGTTCCTGCATCTTGGTATTACACAAAACAATCCTTCCAAGAGGATCCGAAAAGCAGACCCCACAAGGAACATCATTCACAGCTTCATTCACGGACCAGTAAGACAGAGAATGATAATATCTGCGTCTCTCGCTCCGGATTGACCAGCAAAGATAAAGCAATAATCCTATAACCACCGTCATTAAAACACTGACCGGATACCCCTGAAGCATTGGCTGATAGGAACTTTCTCCCAGGCAATATCTGTGATCATTCATCAGAGCACCCATGAACATAAAAGAAACAATAAAGACAGCCACTGCCGTTACGATTTTCTTTTTCCCGGAAAAGCAGGTGATTCTTACCAGCAGGAGAATTAATTCCAGAATCATGCAGATTTCAAGAAGAATCATCAGAACATTCTGTATTGCCATACTGCATTCCACAAAACTGATCATCTTCCGCCTCTCTTTCTGAAGACGATACATCTGATAAACCATTCGTTTTCATCTTCCTGCTGCACTTTTAATTCCGGCCTTTCCGACATGAATCCACGCAGATCCGCCTCTGATACAATATGAACTGAAATCCGCAGAGTATCATCAATCTGCGACACACGGTAAAAAACAGACTGCATGGTATCAACCAATCGTTCCACAAGCCATTCAAAGGTGTCATAGCATTTTAGTATATCATCTGCATTCATCTGCACATCCACATTTTCCACGTAGTAAGCAGCCCGAATCCTGCATAATTTTAAGCTGTCACAGGATTCCGCCAGGCTTTGTCTGAGATCTTCCATTGTAAGCAGATTTCCATCTGATGCATATTGTGTCAGCACCAGATTCTTTCTCCGCTTCAAATACGTACCAACAACTACAATTTTACCGAGAATCCGATCATATTGTTCCCTTGATTCTGTCCGTTCCAGCTCATTCATAAACTGTGACAGCAATTCCAGCTGACCAGCAGTCTGATTCTGTATCATATTTAACAGACGGTTCTGTTCTTCTGTCTTTCTACGCTCAGCCTCTTTCTGATAAGCTTTCTGTAACAGACGGTTTCTGGCAGTCAGTTCCTCCTGCTGTTCCCGAATATCCTGATACTGATCCAGCAGTACCGAAATATCCTCTGACCAAAACAAATGTCCTCCCCTTATAGGAATATGATTGATCCGGATTCCCTGTTCCTGTACTGATGATCTATCGATTATGATTCTACGCAGTTCAGACGACAGCTCTGGGAAATCGCCGGAATGATAATAGCGCTGAAAAGAATGATCCGTAATCTCTGCATCCAGTCCTCCGGAAGTCTGGAATAATTCAAAATATCGATTATTGGTCTGTATCAATCCACATAATATACAACCCTGAAAAATTGCCGCCATTAAAAGACAGCACACTGCCGTCATATCCCCTGCAATGATTTTGATGAAAGGCAGGCGGAGTATATTTCCGATATTCCACCCCAGAAGCAATATTCCCGGAATTACCGGCAGCCAGAACTGTTTCTTTCCCGGAATTTTGCTTTTTCTGATCAGAATGATTTCCATCCCTGTCAGACAGATCAAGATCCATCCCTGAATCACCATAAAAACAATACCATAGCTGTAATCTTTATCCGAAAATGGGGGCTGTTTGGAAAAACGAAATACCATCTGATGCAAATCATTTGTAAGAACACTTACGATCAATATCGCTGCCACGGTCAATAAAATTATAACCTTTCTGACCGTTTTCTCTTCCTCCTTTTCGCCCAAAAACATTGCTGCTGCCAAACCCAGAACCGGAATCAGGATCATGGGAATATAATATAGATACCAGCAGATATGTTCTCCAAGAGGATCATGAAAAATATGAAATTTTACTGTCCGCACAAAGAACCAGAATACCATCAGACAGCCAATTGCAGTCAGGCATCTGCGCGTTTTTTTATGTACTACATGCTTTCCAAGATAAATCACCCAGGCACAGTACATTCCCAGATAAATACAGCTACGACACTGATCTGCCAGATTTCTCATAAAAACATTTTCCGTTCTCACCTGCCTGCAGAAATAAGCCAGCAACACACTTATCAGAATCACTCCATATGACAGAGTCCTCTTTTTGTTGTATGTCATGAAAATTCCTCTTTCACCGGAGCGTGTTTGAAAAATGCTTTACGCAAGATGTGCGTCACAATTTGCAGGAATGATTTTTCAAATACGCCCTAATCTATTTTTGTAATAATTATACTATAAAGCACCATTTTGTCATATAGTTTTTAGAGAAATCATCTATTTTCAGAGTTTTTATCACAAACAGAGTGAACAATTATGTCCACTCTGTTTAATCATTACTTAAAACGGTCTTGGCTGACCACAGTATTCACAAAACCTTCCGGTATTCTCTGCACCACACTGGCATTTCCACAAACTGCTGTTCTGCTGCATCCCTGACATTCCTGGCTGCATTCCTCCGTTCATGTTCATTCCCGACATTCCTGGCTGCATTCCTCCGTTCATGTTCATTCCCGACATCCCGGGCTGCATTCCTCCGTTCATGTTCATTCCTGACATCCCGGGCTGCATTCCCGCTGCATTTGGTGTCAGTGCCGCAATAATCTGATAAGCGGTCTGCTCCACTTCCATCAGTTCTCGTCTTTTGTCACTGCTTATGGAGAAAGTATTCAGGCGAAAATCCATATCATCAAACCACTGAGTTCTCACTTTAATACGCATGGTATAATCAAATTCATATTTATATACCGGTGGCTGATAACTTACATTTTCTCCATCCTTTGTATATGTTTCCTCATGCTGCTGTTGATCTACATCAACTCTGCACTGTACAATGGCTGATAAAGGAACTATGTCCGGGTTTTCATTGACATCCAGTTTCCGTGCAACAGTAAAATTTCCTTTATTATCATCAATAAAAACATTGTAATTTCTGGTATTGATCTGACGGGTTATACAAAAGTCCATTACCGCTTTTTTGTTTTTTTCACGATATTCCAGCTGGCGTTTGATATCCTCTACTGTACTGTGCCGCCGCTCCTCAAACCATGGTGATAATTTTTTCGCACAATCCTTACACAGATTTCCGTCATCCAGTTTTCGATTTCCCAATAAACCAATTTTCTCCCCGCAGATGTCACAGATTTTCTTATCAAATAATCCCATACCCTATCCTCCTTTTTTATCTGAAATCCCATACTGCCGCACCGGAATGGTGCGGCAGTATTTTACCTTATTCTGTAACAATTATTTTTTCAAAATATGTCTTTACGGAAAAATCAACTTCACCTGTTTCAGAATCATCTGCTTCTTCGCCGTCATCAGATTCCTCTGCATCATCTTCTGCTATCAAACACAGTTTTCCATCATCTAGTAAATTAAACTTCATATTATCAAGACTGAAAAACATAGTTCCTGCCTCATCCTCTGTTACAGCCTTTAATACCAGTGCGTTTCCTTCCACGTCGCCCTGAAGTTCTACTTTTGTCTCTTCTCCGCTCTCTATTAAGATAATTTCAGCCTTTCCGTCTTCCACAGACATACTCATTTCAAATCCTGTAAAGTCAGCATTAACCGGCATCTGCATTCCAAATGCTTCCATCAGAGTACAGCTCCATTCTCCTTCAAAATCCTTCATAGTTGGATTTTCTACCGGTTTGCCCGGTACATAAGGCTCATACTCTTCCTTTTCCTGACTCAGGATCATTGTCGTTCCATCTGCTGTTAAGGTTATCTTACCGTCCTTGTACTCACATTCTTCTGTCTGATCATTATGAGTCATCAAAATTTTATCATTTTCTATTTTCCACTCTGATTCATCTACTTCAGGCTCTTCCCCATAAACAGAACTTGTTGTTTCCATTTTACCGTCTTCTTTAATGTCCACGGTCACTTCCATTCCTATTGCCCCCGGATGAAAGGATGCACCTTCGCCCATAGAAAGCTCATTTACATACCAGGTTCCAATAACATCCTTTTCTTCAAGGGCATAAACACTTACGCTCATAAAGCCTGCCATTAAGACTCCTACTGTTCCTGCCATCCACAACCTCATTTTTTTACTCATACAAACATCTCCTTTCTTTTTTAATGTACTCCTCGGACTCTTTTTTACTTAATTTTGTGAGAAGATTTTTTGTTTATCTACATTATACGTGAACGCTCAGATATTTACACTAGCACTTCTGACAGCATGCATGTAATTTTTTTGGATAAATTAAAACCTGCTGAAAAGTTTTTAACTTTTCTCAGCAGGTTCATTAAAATACTTTCTGTTTTGGCGCATTCTCTCCAGATTTTCCAGAATTATATCTACACTGATTGGTTTGGCAATATGAGCGTTCATACCCGCCTTGATTGCCTTTTTGCGATCTTCCTCAAAAGCATTGGCAGTCATCGCAATGATTGGTATATTGGCGCATTTCGGATCATTCAATGTACGGATTTCCCGGGTTGCGGTATATCCCACATTTGCAGCCAGCCGTTCACAGCTTATGCGCTCTGCAGATGCAGCCCTTTATGAAATAAAACTTCACGGAAAAAACGGGTGTATGGCCTACAGGGAAGGTCTTCAGTCCGGAATCCGTAAACAACTGGGATTCGCATTTAAAGATATCTCTGAACACCTTCCGGGTGCATTTATCATATACAGAGCGGACAAAGACGATGACGAACTCTTTTATGCAAACCATGAGTTCCTTCATATGACCGGATATAAAGATATGGACGAGCTCTTCAGACTCACCAATAAGCGCTTCCGCAACCTGATCCTGAAAGATGAACAGAAACAGATAGAATCCAGCATCTGGGAACAGATTGATAGTGGTAATGAAAATGACTATATTCACTTTCACCTCCGAAAAGCTGACGGCTCCTATCTTTCTGTCCTCGATCACGGAAGGATCGTAGAAAGCCAGCAATATGGAAGGGTGTTCTATGTATTATTCATGGACTGGGAAGATATACATATTCATTACAGTGATAAATTTTCCGGATAATAACAGACATACGACTGTTTTTCTCGAAAAGGCTTATTTTTCAACTATAATGGAATACTTTGTGCTGCACAAAGCGCCCCCCATCCCACCTCCACACTCGGATACCGCTCAATCCCACCCACTGCCCTGGCTCCTCTTCTGAGATACGCCTTAACTTTTTCCCCATAAAGATAAGGGTCATTTTCCCTGACAATTCCCCATTCCATAAGAAGCGCTGCGCTGCCGCTGACAAACGGTGCCGCAAAAGAAGTTCCAGTGACGGCTGCATAGCCGCCTCCGGGAATCTGTGCTGTAATATTAACACCCGGTGCAGCCAGATCCGGTTTCTGATGAGGCAGATACTGACTTCCTCTTCCGGAAAAATCCGCATAGGCATTCAGCCTGGAATCATAAGCTCCCACAGAAATCACCTTCCCGGCTGTTGAAGGAATCGTCAGCGTTCCCACTGCTCTCGGAAAATAAAAACCGGTTCCACGATTCAGCACATTCCCTCCCGGCAGCCAAAGAAAATACTGGCCGGAACGCACACGTTTTCCACCTAAAACAATCTTCCAGACACCACTGTCCACATAATTACCCACAGGAATGAAATCTATGTAGATTTCCTGAGACAGCTGATATGGTCCCGGTTTACCATAGTAGATCAGAAGATCTGTGTTTTCCAGACGATGGCGCTGTGATCCAAGGCGTTCAAACAGCGGACCGATCTGTTCACCGGAAGGGCTTTGAAGGTATATTTCCATTTCATCTTCATAATCTTTCCACAGCTGCACATTCAGTGTTGGCTCAAAAGCTCCCACTGCCAGCTGAATTTCCTCTCTTTTTCCCTGTTCCAGAATGCCTCCTGCATGCCATGGCTGGCTTCCGTTATTTCCGGTTCCCGTTACGATCACAACTCGCCCCATAGCGGCAACAGTATCCATATAATTTTCAAGAAGGGAATCCCCTCTGTGTGACCCATAATTATTCCCAAAACTCAGATTGATCACCAATGGCCGGTTCATCTCCAATGCCTTTCTCATCAGATAGTCGATCCCCTGGATCAACTCCGTTGTCCTGGGGAAAGAATTTTCTCCGGGAATCCCCATTTTTACAACCAGAAGATCACTTTCATAAGCAACACCTCTGTTCACACCACCGGAAGCTCTTCCATTTCCGGCTGCAATTCCCAGTACCGCTGTCCCATGTCCGCTGGTATCCATAGACGGAACAAAGCGCCTGCCCTGGTTTTCTCCAAGTGCAAGCGCCTCGTCAATTTCTTCTTTCGTATATTCTGTTCCTCTTGTATATCCTGCCGGCGGTCTCCCAAGAATTCCCTGATCCCATAAATACAGAATCCGGCTGCTTCCATCCTCGTTTCGGAAATCGGGATGGAAATAATCAGCACCGGAATCCACGATTCCCATAAGGATTCCTTTTCCGGTCAATCCTTCAGCACCTGTCTGTACCGGCTGGATACAGCTGGCTGTTTTTCCCTGAAACACTTCAAAATAAAGCTGCTTCGGTTTTTCCATAAAGATTACATTTTCCCGGCTGGAATACCTGTCGATCTCCCGCTCAGGCAGAGTAACAACTGCATAATTTCCCAGAAGCGGAACTGCCTGTATTCCTTTCCCGGTAAGTTCCTCCTCCCTGCCTGTGTACTTCACGATCACATCCCAGGCTTTCTCATCCGGATCATATCCGATATTCAGATTTCCGGATTTCTGACGTTCCTCTTCTGTTGCATCCAGGGCCAGATTTAAAAGATTGTCGAGCTTCTGATCGGGCATGATAAACTCGCTTCTTTGATTCCTTACTTTACTATACACAGTCTGCCCGCATTAATTGACTTAATTTCCAATGCACTCTCCTGGATTACTGCTCATCACATTCCTCAACAATCTTCACACCCCACGCCGGAATGTTTAAGTTTTCCTGTGCTTTAATCGGATTTTCTGCCAAAAGTTCTACGCCATTTTTATAAATATATGGCACATTTTGTTCCTCAGCAGAATAGTTAAAGAAATATTTTACATTTTTTCCAAAATCATTGATTCCTTTTCGCACAATAACCGGATAGCTGTATATCGGCAATTCTACCTGTGCACTCTGGAGAATATCCTTCATTACAGCTTTCAGTGTTGCCTGGTCTGTCATACAGCCAAGATATACTGCCGTTCCACGTCCATAATGATTCTTTGTGATTGCAGCATACTCTTTCCAGTTGTAATGGTCATAATGTGCCAAAACTTCTGCGCCTTTCGAAATCAGCAGCTCCATAAAGATTTTTGCTTCTGCCTCAGGATTTTCACCAACAACGGTTCCCTTTAATCCTACGTTCTTCGGAAAAGTAAACTGATGATATTCTACTCCGAAGCAGTTATTCAGAATATGTGGCTGTACTTCATGACTTACCTTCACATTTTCATTTGCAAATGCAGTTTTAAAAGTAGCAACCAGATTTCCTCCATCTGCAACATAACGGTTCAGTTTCTGAAGCAGTTCATCCGGTGCCGCATAAAGAGCCGGTACAAAGATTGCCTTATATTGATTCAGATTTTCTGATTCAGGCCAGATGAAATCACATTCAACGTTCATCTGATATAAAGCATCATAGATCCAACGCACAACATCGTTATATCCAATGCCATCATTTCCTGCTGCCGTTGCCTGGATTCCGAACCATTTTAATGCTGTAAGAGCCTCATTGCTGACAAGGATCGCTACTTCATTCTTTTTCTTTATATTAATCAGATACTTCCCGATTTTCTGGAATTCCTGTCCGATCAGGCAAGCCTCCCGATAAGCATCATTCTCCTGAAAATCATGACTCAACAAGCCCTTCCAATATGTCTCAAAGGAATTATGAATGGAATGCCAGTGCCAGTACATTACACTGTTCGCACCGGAAGCCAGATGGCTGTATGCCTGCAGCCTGAGCTGACCTTTGTATGGAGTCCATCCCGGATATCCTTGCGCTTCTGTTTCAAGGACCAGATAGTTTCCATTTTTAAGAGATCTTGTCATATCCCCGCCGAATGCAATCTCTGCTCCTGTAAGATCATCCTGGGTAGGATGATAAATATCAACACCTGCAATTGTCAGGCACTGTGCAGCATGATAATGATTAACATCCGGCTGTATTCCATAGGAATATCCTCTCCACTCGAAATCAAAATTATGTGTGATAAACTGGTCATTTCTGCGATATTCATTTACAATATCTGCCTGCCAGCTTAAGAATTTATCAACCAGTGTTCTCTGGAATTTCTCAAACTCCGCGCCCAGACTTCCGTTGATCGTTCCACGTACATCTGGAAAATCTTCCCAGGCATTGATGCGGTTACTCCAGTAATCTAATCCAAACTCCCGATTCATTGCATCGAGATCATCATGGAATTTTTCGCGGAGATATTTTACAAATCTTTCCTGTACATTTTTTCCTGCTGTTCCATAATATTTTGTTTCGTTATCTATCTGATAACCAATGACGCATTTTCTGTGTGCTGTGCACTTCATTAATTCCCGTATCACACGTTCCGCATAGAAAAGATATACAGGATGTGTGATATCCATGATCTGACGGGCTCCATAAATTCCCCGTCCATGTACTGTTTCTGCGATAACATCCGGATGGGATTTTACCATCCATGTAGGAACCGCGTACGTGGGAGTTCCGATTATCACATTGATTCCGGCTTCCTCCATGACATCCATTACTCTTTCAACATGTGAAAAGTCAAAAACGCCCTCCTGCGGTTCGCAGGTACTCCATGTAGACTCCGCGATCCTGACAGTATTAATCCCTGCCTTTTTCATCATTGCAACATCCTGCGCTAACCGCTCACATGGCATGTATTCATCATAATATGCTGCTCCAAAAAGAAGTTCTTTCATTCGTTTGCCTCCCGTATTTTTTATTGTAAACACATACTAACAGAATTTTTCCACATATTATATCTTTTATTTTAGTAATTTATCGTTTATTTTGTTCTTTCCACTGTCTATATATTTTTTCTTGAAACGGAATACAGTTATTTTTTACTTCCATAAGTTTTCAGTTCTTATTCTTGGCACTGTTAGAATATCCGGATTCATTTCTGTTGTAGTTTCTTTTATGCAGTGCTATAATTCCAGTTAAAATTTACAAATTCCGGGGGAAATATTTATGCAGATTACAAAACCTACTTTTTATAATGAATTTTCCTGCATCGCCGGCAGCTGTCCTGATACCTGCTGTGCCGGATGGCAGATCATGATCGATCAAAACAGTCTCAAAAAATACCGCCACTGCAAAGGAGCTTTTCGCAATCGTCTTCTCAATGACATCGACTGGAAGGAACATTCTTTCCGTCAGTATCAGAAACGCTGTGCATTTTTGAACGAAGATAATCTCTGTGATATCTACAGCGAAGCAGGCAAAGATATGCTCTGTGATACCTGCCGTAAATACCCAAGGCATATCGAAGAATTTGAGGGACTTAGGGAATTGTCTCTGTCTCTTTCCTGCCCGGAAGCCGCCAGAATTTTTCTCAGTCATAAAGAAAAGATCATATTCCGGACTGTGGAAAAGGAAACTCCAGAAGAGACTTATGACGACTTCGACTATTTCCTTTTCACAGCGCTGATGGATACCAGGGACTATCTCTTCTCCGTAATTCAGGATCGTTCCGTTCCCTGTGCGTTGCGCCGCCGGAAGCTTCTGGCCTGCGGTCATGATTTCCAGCTCTGCCTTGACCAGAATGAATTATTTCAGTGGGAAACGATCCGCACACGTCATCAGAATTCTGCTTTTGGAGATTCTTTTCAGAAAAAAATCTTCAAGTGGAAAGATGCTGAAAAATCTTCTGATAACCTGAGAAAAAGCATATGGAAAACTATCATTCCCCAGATGGAAATCCTTCGATCCGGATGGCATGATTACCTGCGTGATACCTTAACTCCGTTATATACCTCCTGTGATACCGAACAGCAATACCAGAATGTCTGTCTCGAATTCGAAACCTTTTATCCGGACTGGAAGATTCAGGAAGAACAGCTTCTGCTCTACTGGATCTATACATATTTCTGCGGTGCTATATACGATGAGCAGATTTTTGCCAAGGTAAAAATGGCTGTTGTCTGCACCTTCATGATCCATGAACTTGCAGTGGGAACCTGGCTTTTGCAGCAAAAACAGTTTTCCTTTCCGGATCTGGTTTCTATCTGTTACCGTTTTTCCCGGGAGCTGGAACACTCTGACCAGAATCTTAATAAACTGGAAGAACTTCTTGATTGGGAAGAGATTTTTTCTCTGGGAAATCTGCTGGAAATATAAATTTACTTACACACAGATCAAAAGGCTCCCGAAGGAGCCTTTCCGAGTAATTCCCTCTCTTTCCTTCTGAAGACACATTACATAAACAAAAAGGGATGTAAGTAATTTTTATTCCACACATTTCAAAATAATCTCCTCACACCGCTCATACCCCAGCTCCGAGCTGTTCAGACAAAGGGTGTAGTTACTGGCTTTTCCCCACTTCTGCTCTGTATAAAAATTATAATTCGTCATTCGTCTCTTATCGGTATCTGCCATCATTTTCAGAGCCTCTTTTTCCTCTACATGATAAAGGTCGCAGATGCGTTTTGTCTTTTGCGGAATGTTTCCGTGAATAAAAACATTCAATACATCCTCTCTGTCCTTCAGTATAAAATCCGCATTTCTTCCAATGATCACACAGGGCTCTTTTTCCGCAATATTCAGAATGACTTTTCTCTGTGCTTCATATACCATGTCTTCCACAGATTTTCCGGTTATGTCACGTCCTGCAAGTGCGTACGCAAAAATTCCTCTTTTTGGTGACAGCTCGGCACTTTCCTGAATGTATTCCGGTGACAGTCCTGACTTTTCTGCAACCTGTGCAATCACATTTTTGTCATAGTAAGCAATGCCCAGCTTTTTTGCAACCTGCTCACCGATAAAACGGCCGCCGCTTCCAAACTCTCTGCTGATGGTAATGATTTTTTTTGTCATATTCCGTACCCCCTTCGCCTTTATAAAACATCCACTTTATTCTTTCTGATCTTTTTCAGGAACACATAACCCACTATGCAGGATACGATCTCCGTAACCGGAAATGCCCACCAGATCAGTGAGATTCCTGCACTGCCGCTTCGTACTGCCAGAGATAAGAGCGCTGCTAGAGGAAGTATAATCACCAGCTGCCTCAGAAGTGAAATGATCAGAGATTCCATACCACCATCCATAGACTGATAAATTCCCTGGTAGGCAACGTTGATTCCCGCAAAAATAAAGCTGATGGATATGATCCGCATTGCGCTGATAAAATATTCTCTGGACTGTCCGGCATTAAACAACGTAGCAAAAGCTCCCGGGAAAATTTCCGTGATCGCAACACCCACGATCATCAGTACGATGGTATAGATAAGTCCGTAACGGATTCCATCCTGGATTCTTTTTTTGCTCCGCATTCCATAAGCAAAAGCAATGATCGGCGTGATGGCGTCTCGAAGTCCGAAGGCAAGAAACAGTACAAACTGCTGGACCTTGTAAAACAGACCATATGCAGTCTGCGCGGATGGACTGAATTTCAGGATCAGGTTCATCACATAAACCATGATGGACATCAGTGCCTGGGCAATGATGGCCGGCAGTCCGATGGCATAGATTTCTTTTATGATCTCTCCATCCGGTTTCATGTACTTCATTCCATGTTCAAATTCCTTATTCAGTTTCGTATGAAAAATAAACAACAAAACAGCGGATGCCACCTGACCGATGACAGTAGCATAGGCAGCACCTTCTACTCCCATTTCCGGAACCGGACCGATACCGTAGATCATGATCGGGTCAAGAATGATATTGACAACTGCTCCCACTACCTGACCGATCGTAGAATAAAGGGAACGGCCTGTTGCCTGCAGTAATTTTTCAAACAGCGAAAAGAAAATAATTCCAAAAGAGATCACGCAGCAGATCCGAAGATAGCTGGTTCCCATTTCCAGAACCTGGGGATCTACAGTCTGTGATGAAATATAGGCTTTTACCCCAAAGATTCCAAACAGCAGACATACGATATAAATGAGTACTCCCAGAAAAAGACTGTTTCCTGCAACCTTTGCAGCCTTTTTACTGTTTCCCTGTCCCAGTGTCCTGGCAAGAAGTGCATTGGTTCCTACTCCTGTTCCGATTCCTACTGCCACCATAAGCATCTGAACAGGAAACACCAGCGTAAGGGCATTTAACGCGGCCTCACTGCCGGAGCGCATATTTCCCACAAAGGCACTGTCCACGATATTGTACACTGCCTGTAATGCCATGGATAAGATCATGGGAATTCCCATCTGGATCATGAGCTTATTCACCGGCATATCCTTCATCTTGTTACTTTCTGCCATTTTTTCATAGTCCTCCTTTTTACCCTTTCTGTACGAAAAAAAGTGTGTACCTGTCTGATAAGCTGGACTTACGCTGACAGGCTACACACTTTTTTTACGACAGATATGTATTTTTAACAAAAAGAAAACGAGTAGCTGAAAACTGGATTTACGCTAGTTCGCTACTCGTTTGTTGTAATTATATGACCTGTTTTCCCAAAAGTCAAACAAAAAAATTACTGATTTTCTTTTGTCTCATATGTCTTGAAACCAATGATCATTCCTGTATTTAATTTCATTCCCAGCACTGCAAACAGGAGAATTCCTACAGTCAGCAGTGCAGACAAGGGTGTGATCATTGCCACTACCAGAAGGTTTCCTGTTGTAAGCCACTGTACGGTTTTTGTTGATACGCCAAAAGTTTCCATAACCACCGGAAACGCAATATTTACAGCTGTTTCTGTGATCAGCCCGCAAAACGAAACAAGACATGCCGCCACTACAGCAAGGGCAAGTTTTGCAGGTACTTTTACTTTTCTCTCCATTCTCTCACTCTCCTCTATTTCGCCGCGTTTACGATCAGTTCCACACATTTCTCGATTCCAAGCTTTCCGGAATTTAACAGCAGATCGTAATTGTTCTTATTTCCCCACTCTTTGTTGTAAAAGCTCAGAGCGTGCATCTTTCTTTCCTGATCGGTCTTCTTTATCATGGCCTGCGCCTGTTTTTCCTCTGCCTGGTAATGCTCCACTGCATAGCGGACTCTGTCTTTCATATCAGAATATATAAATACATTCAGGGCATCCTTCTCTCCCAGTACAAAATTGGCAGATCTTCCCACGATCACACAGGGGCCTTCTTTTACGAAGCTCTCAATGATCTCATGTTCTGCTTTTTCGATCTTTTTCAGATTGTTATGTGCATCATCCACACCCATGACCAGGTTAAAAAGAAAGCTGCTGGTAACTCTCTGCTCTGTAGCTTCTACGGTTTCTTCCGAAAAAGAGATATGCACCTCTGTGTCATATCTCTAAGAATATCGTTTCCTCTTGCGCTGGAATTATTTTATCAAAGAATTTCTTCCTCTTCAAAAGGCATTTTGCACAAAATTCTGGCTGTATGTTATTGTGTAATCTGCCTATCCAATCATCATTCTGCTCTATGCAGAATATATATCAGATATTTTGAATATATGTTCCAATTTGTTCTAAACTATAATATGCTAAGCGTGTTACCGCCCCTAGACAGGTAAAGAAAGGGGGTGAACATAGTTGGAGTACATAATTTCATTTTTAATCGCTGTTGCGGCAGGTGTGACTTGCCATCTCATCTGCAAATGGTTAGACAAGCGATAGTCGGTAACTAGCCTATGGAGCTAAACCTTTCCATTGCCAAAATTAGGAATAAAAAACCCCAGTGCTGCGAACACTGGGGTTTTTGTTTGTTGCTTGTCGTCCATAGCTGGAACATAATTTCATTTTGCCTGTTGATATTATAGCATATGCAGCTTTGAAAAGCAATAGACTTCCTGTTAGTAAATCTTCCTGTTAGTAAATCTGCCCTGTTTATTCCAACTCCTTCTGACTTCTGTCCGGGAGTGAGGATGTGATGCTGACGGCTTTCTGCAGAACATCGATAAGCAGGGAAAAGCTGTTCATATCCGGGTCAAAATAATAATAATTCTTGGTGGATTCCCGCCGCATCTTCAGGATTCCTGCCTCTTTCAGAATCTGAATATGATGGGAAACTGCCGGTCTGGAGAGATGCGTTTTTTCTGTGATCTCATTTACACGAACCCCGGAACACTTGCCGATCTTCATCATTTCCAGGATCATATGCAGCCGGTTTGCATCTCCCAGTGCGATCAGAATTTTCTGGCATCCTGCAAAATCTTCTGCCAGCTTATCAATGTCTTCTTTCTTATACATTATTTTACCTCATGTCCGGAAGCTGCTTCGAAATGGTATTTTGCGATTCCCAGATCAATTTTTGAATAAAATCCTCCAAGAGATCTCGCCGTCACAGTTCCGTTCTTCAGTTCAAAAAGGAATTTCTGCTGATTCATAGCTGTAGGTGCAAGGCACGCTGCCTCCATTCCTTTGTGGAACCAGTCTGCAGTCTGATCTGCCTGGCTGAGCTTTTCGATTTCTTTACTCTTATGAGCAACTCCCTGATTTTCTCCATATCCAAGAGAGATCAGAATCAGCTGCTTTTGTCCTTTCTTAACCCTCGCCTGAGATTTTCCGTGTGTCATTGCTACCCAGCAGGTATTCAGTCCCAGCTCCTGGCATTTCAGCACAAGCTTTTCGCCATAGTAGCCTGCTTTTTCCTGGTCTTCTTTTTTTCCTACGATGGCAATATAGTTCTTTACATTTGAAAATTTTCCGTAGTGTGCCATAAAGGAGTCAAAGCATTTCGGCTCGTTATAAAAAATCTGAATATCCAGCCCGCTCTCTGCATTGATCTCTTTGATGCAGGCATTGATCTCGTTTTTCTTCTCCGGCTCAATTGCCTGATCCTTGTACTGGCGAACGCTGTGTCTCTGCTTCATTATTTCCATAATATCCATATGATATCCTCGCTTTCGTTTAATCGTTTAAACCAATCATACCATATATTTTCATAAAATATTCAATGGTAAAGAAAATTGAGACGATTAAATTTTTTGTAAAAAAACAGACAGGCCTTCCGTACCTGTCTGCAATTATTTTTTTATCAGATTCCGATCATTTTGCCAGATCATCGATCCACGCAAACAATTCTTCCAGATCGTAATCTCCACTGTGAGGGAGTCCCCATGGCAGCGCAAAATCTACATTAAAGCCTTTATTCTTCAGCATTGTAGCCAGGATCACCGGAATCGCAATGGAGGTATCCCTGTCAAATGCACCATGACGGATTCTCCAGTTTCTGGTGGTATCACGGCTTCCGATAAACTCTGTAGGATTCAGAAGGCGGATTTTCTCCGGATCTGCCATCTCTCCGCCGGCTTTGGAATGTTCCATGGAAAATGCTGTGAAATGTCTTGCAGGTACTTTTTCATCACCAAATTCTTCATTTTCCGGACTTTTCAGATCCAGGGCATCAAATGCAGGTGTGGGTTTCATACGGGTGATCTTTGCCACATAAGCATCTGTGTCAATACCTGTCGCCTTCTCCCCAGTATAGGTGATGTAATCCTGGCTTTCGATCTCGCTTCCCGGAACTGCAAGACCTTTCAGACGATTCTGGGAATCCAGAGTTGCTTTTTCTTTTGTAGCTGATTTCAGCACGAACTGCATCACATATTCACGGAAAGAACCTTCTCCGTTTTTATCCAGGGAGAGCGATTTTCCCTGGTCATCTTTCAGGTTCAGGCTGTTTACATATGCCGGGAATGATGCCTTCAATTCCTTTGACAGCTCCTTCTGTTCCTCACTGAGTTCCCTTACCACAGGAATCATCTTCGGCCCATTCGGTCCCATTTCAAATCTCATCATGTGAGACACGGTTTCCTTCTGGAAAAGCCACTCATAGGCAGCATCTGCATGTTCCAGATTGTGGATCGGACAATAGCAGCTTGCCGCAAAAATATCATCTCTTTCCTCGGCTGCTCCGATAGCTTTCAAATACGGCTCATATTCTTTTGCATTTCCTGTAGCTCCTGCCAGTGCGGAAAGTGCTCCTCCTGCCGAAGTTCCGTTTGTAATGATCTTTTCCACATCTCCCGGAACCAGACCTTTGTTATGCCGCATGTAACGGATTGCTGCCTTCATATCTACGATCAGTGCCGGAGCCCGTCCACATAATGCTTCTTCTGTTTCTCCGTTGTCCTTTCCTGCTCCACCTACAAAAAACTCTCTGGATCTCATACCGGTATTTCGTCCCCGGACACCGGCGCACATTACCACATATCCATGAAGCAGCCCTTCAAACGCTGTATTCGGTTTATGATTGAACTTGTCAATTCCCACTTCCATAGCCGGACCTTCCATATATCCGCCTACGGTATTGGGTGCAAAGATCGGCGCCGTTTTCAGATCATATCCATTGATCATTTCCCCGTGATAATATGCTTCCGGTACAAAAAGATTCAGCTTCTGCACTTTGTTCACCGGATTTTTGCAGTAAACAATGTTTTCAAATGCCCGGTAAGTGATCTTCCGGCCCCCAAGCTCACAGGTTTTTACTTCATATTTTTCAGGATTAAATTTTAAGTCATACATTTGTGTCACACCTCTTTTTATTTCTTCTCGTTATCTTTGTCTGTATATTTTTCCACATCCAGCAGTAATACAAGAACAAGAATTACGATTCCCAGAATCGCACCCATCCATGTATAATCAAATTTTACTGCGCTGATTATTGCTGCAGTTGGTTTTGCTGTCGGATCATATCCCACAGATGCAAGGATCCATCCGGTCAGAGCACTTCCGATACCAATGCCGATCTTGAAACCAATGGACTGTGCAGAAGAGATCAGACCTTCGGAACGGATTCCGAATTTCCGGTTTCCATACTCTACCACATCCGGAACAAAAGCAAATACCGCTGAAAGAATCGGACCTACGCCGAGAGAACGGATCACAGTTCCTACTACGATCATCGTTGTATTGTCACCGGCAATTCCGGTAATGCCAAATCCCAGGATGATCAGCACAGAACCGATAAGCAGGAAAGTTTTCTTGTTCCATTTTTTTGATACAACCGGCATCAGAAATAGAATAAAGATTCCCGGAAGCTGCTGGCTCATTGGAATATGAGCCTGTTCTTTTGCTTCATCCTCTGTGGTCATCTCTCTGTTCATCAGACCGGAAACCAGGATAAGCACACATGCTGCAAGTCCCAGAATAACACTGGAAGTTTTCCAGCCTAAATTCAATACCAGTGGTGTGATCAGGGATCCTGTTGCCAGACCGATGATGTTATTTCCCAGTGCTGAAAAAGTTGCAAGCAGTGTGGAATCATCTTTATCTCTTGTCATAAGAGGAAGCAGTGCTGTGTTTGAGATTCCGTAAATGGTATATACGATACAGTTCATAAAAATATACGTAATGTAGGCGTATACCAGTTTTCCGTTTCCACCAAGTCCCATAGGAACATTCATCAGAAGAACGATTCCGATCAGGGAAAGTGGTGCAGATGCGATCAGCCATGGTCTTGCCTTTCCAAGCTTTGTAGATGTTTTGTCCACGATGCCACCCATGATCAGATCCGTAACGCCATCAAAGATTCTGCACACCAGAAACATGGTAGCAATCGCACCGGCGCAGAGCATTGCCGTATCTGTGTAATAATTGAGGAGAAATGCTGCCGCGATCTGATTGAATATACATCCTCCACCTGTTCCAATACCATATGCCAGCTTATTTTTAAGCGGGACTTTTTTGTTTCCACCCATATTTTTTCCTCCCAAAATATGTATTTTTGATACTTAATATTATATTTCTCCCTTCGTTGACAAACAATTCTGCTTCCGCTAGAATTAAGTCAACATCCGACTTAAAGGGAGGAAATGGTAATGAACACCGATAATCTGAAAGAATTTATGGTTCTTGCCGAAACAAAAAATTTCTGGGAGGCTTCCGACCGTCTGTATATGAATCAGTCTACCCTGTCCAAACATATTAAAAGCCTGGAAAATGAGCTTGGAGTTCCATTATTTACACGTACTACCCGACGGGTAGAGCTTACCAGTTACGGACAGACCTTCCTTCCCTATGCAAAATCTGTAGTAAGATCGGAATTTGAAGGCATCTCCGCTATTCATCGAATGCGTAATATCGAAAACGGTCTGCTTACCATTGGTGTCCTTCCCTCCATGCCTCAGTATCACATCACACAGTTCCTCTCTCAGTTTCAGATAACATATCCGGAGGCTACCGTGCGTATCACAGAAGATGACCCTGTCAATCTGATGGATTATCTGGAAAATGAAAAATGCGAGCTGATCTTTACCCGGGAGGACAAAGCCTCTTTTGAAAAAAATTTTCTGTATGACCGGCATATTGTCCGTATCCCCTATATGCGTGACAGGCTGGCAGCTATCATGCCCATCGGGCATCCTCTTGCCTCCTGTGAAAGTATTTCCCTGCAACAGCTAAAGAACGAACGGTTCTGCCTCATCAAAGAGGGCTCCCTGATGTATCAGATTTCCACCGATGCCTGCCAGAATGCCAATTTTGTGCCCAATATCGTTTTTACCAGCCACAGAACCGATTCCATTCTGGACATGGTGACCAATCAGAATTGTATCGCTCTGTTGATGGATGTTCACGTCCAGCTTCCCGAAAATGGTCCGAAGCCCAGCTACTCCCCGTGGCGTGCTGTTCCCATTACCCCTGTGATCTCTTCACAGCTTTCCCTGTGCTACCGCAGTGACAGGCCTCTTTCCCGAACAGCTCAGCTTTTCGTAGACCTTTGTAATGATAAACTTTTCAAAAAATAACAGCCCCGTTGAAAACATGGCATACCTAACTGTATGCAGTCTTCAGCGAGGCTGTTTTCATAAAACCAGGCGTTGATCAGATATTTAAAACTGTCTTTTATAATATTCCAGATCCATATCCTTAAATACATTAAAGATCACCCGGTCAAAAGCTTCTCCATGTTTTTCCAGGAAAACTTCGGTGGTACTCACAGCGATCTCTGCTGCTTCTTTGTTCGGGAAATGAAATTCTCCGGTGGAGATACAGCAGAACGCTACGGACCGGATATTGTTTTCCATACAACAGTTCAGAACACTTTCGTAACAGTTCTTCAGATCCTGACGTAACTTGTCTGTTACCTCATAATAAACAATGGGACCCACCGTATGGATCACATGCTCCGCCGGAAGGTTATAACCGCTGGTCAGCATAGCCTGACCGGTTGGTTCTTCATAAGATCTTCCGTAACGGATCCGTTTCTGGTTCATCTGGTGGTTACACTCTGCGCGAAGCTCCACCCCGGCTGCGGAATGAATGGCATTGTCAATGCATCGGTGGCATGGCACAAAACAGCCCAGCATCTGGGAATTGGCTGCATTGACAATAGCCCCCACCTGAAGTCTGGTGATATCTCCCTGCCAGACAGAAATTTTTTCCGCAAAAGGCGCTGAGCTGTTGTACGCTTCTTTTACAGTTGGAATCTGATCCAGTGTCACGATTCCTTTTTCCCTGGCATCCTCTTTCAGAAATTCATCCTGCACCTTAAGAACCTGCTCATCCATATGCCGTGGCATCCGGATATTCATAAGAGAACGAAGGATTCTTCTTTTTTCTGTCTCGCTGTCTGAGACCTTAAGGTTTCGGTATTCTCCGGAATCTTCTTTAAATTTTTCTACAAGATAGTCAAGTCGCTGTTTCTGATCCATATGCTCTCCTTCTGTTATACGACGATTCTGATTTTAATCTGCCTGTGATACTTCGGCAGATTTTTTCTTTATTTCTATTGTAATATCCCGTAAGCTGTCGCACAAGTCACGATTAATCCCGATTCCACGCTCTCCGAAACTTTCCGGAATCACAGCTTCGTCTCTGTTCAGACGGATCAGCTCTGTATTTTTGTGCTCACGTACCATTTTTTCAAAAGGAAAGCGAATAATAGATGGTGTGTTAAAACCAACTCCAAGCTCCAGCAGCACAACCTTGCCTTTTTTCAGCTGATTCAGATAATTCCCGTAATTCTCTGCAGCCTCATTCCACTGCTCATCTTCCACAAAATACTGGTCGCACCGGAGATTCATTGCCATAGGACCGCCGCATACCGGACATTTCGGCACCATGTAAGAAGGAATTTTGCAGTCCTTTTCCGCCTGAACCATCTGGGTAAATATGGAAACAGCATCGTAGGTCTTCGGATGACAGCCCTTCATACACTGAATCCGGCCGTAATCTCCCTGTGTGGCAAAGATCCGTTCTTCTGAAAATCCGGCTTTCTGAAACTGATGATCCACATTGGTCGTCAGCACAAAATAGTCTTTTTCTTTTACCAGATCAAAAAGCTGCTCATACAAGGGCATGGCCGGTGGTTTGATACGATTTACATAAGAATGTCTGCACCAGTAACCCCAGCGTTCTTCCTCTGTCTGGAACGGATAAAAACCTGCGGAATATATCTGCTGTGAATGTCCACTTTTTATATACAGGAAATTCCTGCGTCCATTGGGCAGAAATGAATGCAGGAATTTTCCCGGTGTGCTATTAAAATCTGTTATGCTGTAGAATCAAGGGGATTTTATCGATTCTATTAAAATTCGTATGGCGGGTTGCCGGAGAAATCTGCGATTACTCCATGTGGGTTCTCAAGATAAAATACCTCAAAGATCGGGTTCTCAGCAGTCTCATACTGACCTTTAACGATCGGGTTCTCCATGCAGGCTACCTTTACTTCATGGTTGTTCTCAAAAACAGCCTTTCCATGGAGACGGATCCATGCATACTCAGGACTGGATACGGAAACCTCGATCTCCGGGTTTGCCTGAATATCCTTGTAAACATCTTTGGTATTGTTGGTGCAGAACCAGAGCTTTCCGTCTTTCTCAAAACAGAACATGAACGGACGGCATTTCGCCTTTCCATCGCGTCCTACTGTTGCCAGATACTGTACTGGGTTTGCCTGTAAAAATTCTACTACTTTCTTCATGATATCTCTCTCCTTTGTTTTAGAATTATTCGCTTAAATATCCTTTTTTTATGTTTGTGACTGACCGGTCTTTGTTGTAACTGTCTTTATTACATTTAGAAATATAGCACCGTTTTGTTGTAATATCAATAGTTACAACCAAGTTTTTTATATTTTTTTAAAGAACTTTTTTATACAATGAAATGTTACTGAATAATTTCCTACAATATAAAAAAACCGCTACTTGGCAGACTTCATACTTCTCTGCTTTGTAGCGGCGTATCATTTCCGGAATGCACTTTTTACATTCCTATTCTGTTTTAATTCTGCTGCTGAAGATATTTCTCCAGATCTTCCTTCACATCCTCAAGAGTAATGGCCTGAAGCTCTCTCTCCATTGCGTCCTGCACCCGCTGCAACTTGTCATCCAGAATGTTGTGGATATTTTTTCCAACCGGACATTGCGGGTTCGGATTCTCGTGGAAATGAAACAGCTTGTTATCCTCCACACATTCCACTGCCCGGTATATATCCAGAAATGTGATTTCTGACAAAGGTCTGGTAATTGTGGTTCCCCCTGTTCCTCTGGCAACCTGCACCAGACCGGCAGCTTTCAGCCGCAGAAGGATCTTACGGATGATGACCGGATTTACATTGGTACTGGACGCGATAAAATCACTGGTTACTTTATATTCATTCTGAAACGTATCAAGGCATGTAAAAATATGCACTGCTAACGTAAATCTACTGGATATCTGCATTTTCTCTTCACCTCTGCTGTTTTTTCTTATCATATATCGTTCCCGTTGTAATGTCAATGATTACACTAAGGTGAATCTGAATGCAAACCATTTATTTTCCAAAGTATTCCCGGATTTCTTTCATACCTTCCTGCTCGAAGACTTTTTTCATTTCTTCCAGCGCAAGTGCTGTGTTTCCTTTCGCCCTGGGGCTTCCGTTAAGCATTAATACTTTCATTTATAAATCTTCTTCTTTATTCTGTAAATGTATATCTCACCATGTATCCATTTCCGTCACCGGTTACGATCACCACATCTCCGTCTGCGTTCCGTGTCGTATCGATCACCGGAAATCTTCCGTTCTGTGCTACATAAGCTTCCGGACTCTCAATTTCCGCTTCAATGATCTCCTGCTGGGAATGACGTTCTCCCCCACATGGATTGATCGTTTCAATAATAATCTCATATTCCTTCATATTCGTACACCTCTCTCCGAAATTTTATATTCTCATTTTACCACAGAATTTTTTATCTGCAAAAGATTTCTTTTCATCTCTGCTGTTTATAAATATAAAGAAGGCATGAACCCTGTATCTGATCCATGCCCTTTTCTCGCTTTATAATCTGATTTTACCGATAAATTTATGCTGCAACTTTTTTATCATCTGTTTTTTCAAACAGTTTCTTAACACCCTGGATTGCTACCAGTACACCAAGGATCAGAAGTAATACCGCGAATATAAGCTGTAACGTATTTCCAAGATCCAGACCCGTTGTTACCAGTGCTTTTGAAAGCTTCGTGATGGTCATTCCAAGAGCTGTAAATGTAACTGCCATCATGAATACCATAGGGATCCAGAGCATACAGCCCTGACGTTTTGTTTTCTTTAAGAACACTGCACAGGCTACAAGAGCAAGTACAGATAACAGCTGGTTTGCGGAACCAAACAGCGGCCAGATCTCCGCATATCCCACCTTTGTAAGCATGTAGGCAAGTACCAGTGTGATGATTGTTGCAAAGTATTTATTTGTTACTACTTTTAAGAATGGGCTCATATTCTCTTCATCTGTATCAGAATCAAGGAAAAACTCCTGGAAGGACAGACGTCCTACTCTGGCTACAGAATCAAGAGAGGTCAGCGCAAATGCAGACACTGCAAGGTTGATCAGTGTAAACACCAGGGAATGAGGAAGACCGATCACAGAAAGGAAGTTTGCGATGGCACCTGCAAAAATCTGCGGCTGTGTGGTAAGTCCCTGTGCTGCAGCCTCTCCGTCTCCGAAAGACGCAACTGCGATCAGCGCGATCACTGCAAGCATACTTTCCATAAGCATTGCTCCGAAAGAAACCGGCAGCATATTCTTCTCACTTTTAATCTGTTTGGATGCGGTACCGGAGGATACCAGAGAGTGGAAACCGGAAACTGCACCACAGGCAATGGTTACAAACAGAATCGGGAACATATACTGTCCATCTACATTAAAGCTTGTAAATGCTTTCAGATGGCAGGAAGGATTGGATACAAATACACCGATGACAGCACCCACGATCATAAAGATAAGCAGATAACTGTTCAGATAATCACGGGGCTGAAGTAATGCCCATACCGGTGCGACACTGGCGATCAGAATATATGCGAAAATAATGATATGCCAGGTTCCCAGGCTTACATACATCGGGAAGTTAAGTCCAATAACGATCGCTACTACCAGTAATAAAATTGCCACTGCTGTGTTGACCCATTTGTTAAACTTCGTATATTTCAGGAAAAATCCCAGTGCAACGGCCTCCAGTATGAATAACATGGAAGTGGTTGCAACAGCTCCGTTTGCAGCTACTTTTGTAACAGTTCCTGCATCATTTGCCACAAATCCGTTAAAGGTTCCTGCTACTACATCTGCGAATGCCGCAACAACCAGAATACAGAACAGCCAGCAGAATAAAAGAAATAATTTTTTTCCAAGCTTTCCAATGTATTCTTCAATGATATAACCAATTGTACGACCTTTGTTTTTTACAGATGCATACATGGATGCAAAATCCTGAACAGAGCCAAAGAATACACCACCGATCAGAATCCACAGCAGAACTGGCAGCCAGCCAAAAACTGCTGCCTGGATCGGTCCGTTGATCGGTCCTGCACCTGCTATGGATGCAAACTGATGTCCAAATACTACATTGGTGTCAGCCGGTACATAGTCCACTCCATCTTCCAGCTCATATGCCGGTGTTTTTGCTTTTGGGTCAATCCCCCATTTGTTCTGGAGATAACGGCCATACAGCAGATAGGCTCCGCCTAATACTACGATGGCAATTATCATCATTGTGATTCCGTTCATAATATCTCCTCTTTCCTTTATTTATATATATGAAAAAAGCCCTTGTTATCCTGTTGGATAACAAAGGCGGAATGTTCCGTGGTACCACTTTGTATTATCATATTCATTACTGGATATGATCTCTTGATACTGTCTTTAGAAACAGTTTCTTCTGTAACGTGAAGACTACGTCCCTGCCTACTCAAGCATTCAGTATTCAGTGGGATGCTCCCAGGTGATATCACACAAATCCTTCTGTCGCTTCTCATCTTTCTGCAATTCTCTGTAATCCGGTTATTTCTGTGACTTGTCCTGTTCTTTGCATTTTTTTTTATTTATCTAATGTTTTACTCCTTTTTTTATAAAATAGCAAGAAATATTTTGGACATATTTTATAATTTTGTCTATGTTTTATTGTGTAATTTATACATATCCAGTTTTTTATGCTTCTGCTTCCATCTCTTTCTGGATCTCATCCTCACTGTCTGCCATAGCCTGCAGTGTCATGGTAAGAAGCTTGGCAAGATCCCAGCCCAGCTGATCTGCACCACGCTGGATCACTTCTCTGGAACAGCCTGCTGCAAAGCCTTTGCTCTTGTATTTCTTTTTGAGAGACTTCAGCTCCATGTCCTTGGTACTTTTTGACGGGCGCATCAGTGCTGCTGCCCAGATCAGGCCTGTCAGCTCATCTGCTGCAAAAAGGACTTTTTCCATTTCATGCTCCGGTGCTGTCTCGATGGTCGCACCGCATCCGACAGTGATTCCGTAACCATGGGAAACTACTGCATGAATGATGTCTTCTCCCACACCTGCCTCACGAAGAAGTTCCGGTGCTTTCAGACAGTGCTCATCCGGATAAAGTTCAAAATCAATATCATGAAGCAGTCCTACAATACCCCAGTATTCTGCGTCATCGCCGTATCCCAGCTCTTTTGCGTACCATTTCATCACTGCCTCAACAGTCAGTGCATGCTGGATATGAAAAGGATCCTTGTTATATTTTTTTAATAATGCAAATGCCTCATCTCTTGCGATGTGTTCCATTTTTTGTTCCTCGATTCTGTTATTATTTATCTGTTTTTATTCCACAAAATGAATCCTGCTCTCGTCAAACCGGTTCTGCTGCTCTCTCTTCTCTGCCGGATATCCAAGAGCAAACAGTGAAAATACCTCTACATTTTCCGGAAGGTTCAGCATATCATGCACGGCATCCATCCGATCCTGCATCGGCGCGATTCCGATCCACACGCCGCCAAGTCCCAATGCGTCAGTTTCCAGCCAGATATTCTCCTGAGCGATGGACATGTCGATCTGTGCCATGGTCTGTACCACCAGCCCCTCTTTTCGATATACAGGAACGATCACGACCGGCGCTCCTGCCGCACAGCCGGAATATGGCGTCGCGCCTGAAAGCTCCCTGATTTTCTCTTTATCCGTTACAACATAAAATTCCCATGGCTGCTGATTACATGCACTTGGAGCCTGCATGCCTGCTTTCAGGATCTGCAGGATTTTTTCCTTCTCAACCGGTCTGTCTTCATATTTCCGGATACTTACTCTGTGAAAAATATTCTCCATGATGATTCCTCCCATACCAGATTTTTATCTTTCCATAGCATTTTCCATTGAACACCTGCTGCTGAAATAATTACAGCTATTTCCCATCTATTTTATCATAATTACAGCGGAACCAACAGGGCACATTTCTGAAAACGTTTTCTGTTTTCACGATCACATTTTTTCTACAGTGCAGTCCCCTTCTTCGGAACGAAAAATCTGCTCATATCTGTTTTTTCCAGCTTCAGGAGAGCGATCTTCTTGTCAATTCCACCTGCATATCCCGTAAGGCTTCCATTGCTTCCCACCACGCGGTGACAGGGAATGATAATGGATATTTTATTATGACCGACTGCTCCGCCCACTGCCTGCGCAGACATTTTTTTCACACCCCGCTGTACGGCAAGCTGCCTGGCGATCTCACCATAAGTAATCGTCTGTCCGTATGGAATCTTACGCAGAATTTCCCATACAGCACACTGAAATTCCGTTCCCACCGGATGAAGCAGCGGCATAAAATCCGGTTCCTTTCCCTGAAAATAAATATCCATCCAGCGCTTTGCATCCTTTAACACCGGCGTTTCTTCCTGTTTACATTCTTCTTTTTCAAGCTGGGCAGCATAATATTTCTGCCCTTCCAGCCAAAGCCCTGTAAGACCTTTTTCATCTGCCGCAAGAAAAATCTTTCCCAGTGGTGACTGATAATCTGTTGTATAGATCACAATATTTTCCCTCTTTTTTTATATAAGTATATTCCGATCACCGCAATGATCCCTTCTGTAACCGGATAGGACAGCCAGACACCGTTCATTTCAAACAGTGACGCCATCAGAACAGAAACCGGAATGATCAGAACAAGTCCTCTGCCCAGAGATATGATCTGTGCGGGAACTGCTTTTTCTGTGGAAGTAAAATACGCAGACAGAACAATGTTGCAGCCTGCAAAAAATACCGCCGTAAAATACAGCTTCATTCCCGTCACCGCAAGCTCCTGAAGTACCGGATTTCCTTCACTGTTAAATATAGCCGTGACAGGTTCCGCACCGATCCAGAATGCCACATATACAAGTACTGAAATGATCGCGGTCAGGCATATTCCATACCGGAGGATATTTCGGATCTTTTCTTTTTCACGAGCTCCGTAAAGCCGGCTTAATACCGGCTGCATTCCCTGTGCGATTCCCGTATAAACAGATGATATCACAAGAGAGAGATTAGCGACAACACCATATGCCGCCACTCCGATATTTCCTTTTAATTTCAGGATAAGCATGTTAAAAACAATGATCACGATTCCGGAGGCAAGCTCTGTGATCATTGACGGAAAGCCCAGTGACAGGATTCCTCCGGCGCTGGAAAGCTTCGGTGTACAGATCCGGAAATGAAACTGATTTTTCTGTCTGATCCAGTGCACGGAAAGCACGCCCAAGCTGATCACCGGTGCCAGCCCTGTGGCAAAAACAGCGCCGAAAATTCCCATTTTCATGGGGAAGATAAAAATATAATCCAGCAGAATATTGAAAAAACTTCCTGTTAGCATGGCGGTCATAGACAGCCCCGGATTTCCGTCGTTCCGCACAAAACAGAGAAGGGTATCATTTGTCATAAACGCAGGTGCAAACAGAAGAAGGACTTTCAGATAGGTTTTTGTCATCTGCCAGATTTCTCCCTCTGCTCCCAGAAGTGACGCGATCTTTCCCGGACAAAAAGCTCCGGCAAGTACATAGATCAGTGCCAGAATCGCCATCATATATACAGTCATCGAAAACGTTTTATCTGCTTCTTTCTCTTTTTTCTGGCCTCTGCATATGGAATATCTGGTCACGGCGTCCTATTTCTCCACTCCCCTCTTGCCAACCCCACCCATCTCCTCTAAAATAAAAACCAAAAACCCCAAAGGAGGACACACACCCATGTACACCATCGGCCAAGTATCCGAAATGTTCAATCTCCCCATCTCCACCCTACGCTACTACGACAAAGAAGGCTTCTTCCCAAACCTCAAGCACGAATCCGGCATCCGCAAATTCACCGACAACGAACTGGAAGCCCTCCGCATGATCGAATGCCTCAAAGCCTCCGGCCTCGAGATCAAAGACATCAAACAATTCTTCGAATGGTGCAGCCAGGGAAGCAGCACCTACAAAAACCGCAAAGAACTCTTCGAAACCAGAAAAAAAGCCGTAGAACAGGAAATTCTACGACTCAATAAAACCCTTGATATGCTCAAATACAAATGCTGGTACTACGACCAGGCCATCAAAGAAGGCAGCGAAGACCACATCAAAAAAATGCTCCCAGACCACCTTCCATCCGATATCCAGACCCTCTACGACAACGGTCACAAATGAGCACCACGCTGAACCCGATACTCATTCCAAAGGCCACCCTCGTACCCTTACGGATCCTCTCTTTATTTCCGGCTCCGTAATTCTGCGCCACAAAAGTAGAAAACGCATTTCCAAAATCCTGCACCGGAAGATAAGCAAAGGTATCGATCTTCACAGCCGCTGCAAAAGCCGCCATGATCGTAGCCCCGAAGCTGTTCACCAGATTCTTGGGATCATCCTCGATCTTTTCCCGGATCCGGTTCACATGCACCATAACGGTGGCGCTGCCGCCTATATAATCATCCGCACCAAGGCCAAGCCCCCTGATCTTATCCACAGATTCTGTACGGGCCGTCACCATGAGAATCGGAACACCACTCCGTTATCATGAACTACCTCTATTGATTCCGTATAAATCTTCACCACGACCATATTGATCAGCAGAAAGATCACCAGTGTGGTCAGTACCATCAGTGCATTGGATATAAAAATTCTTCTTTTTACCGTTCCTTTTTCCATATTTTCACCCTCCTGAAGGACATTTTTATTCAGTTTCTTTATACTCCTGTCCGTTAAACATTTGGAAGGGAAAAAGTTAAACATTTTCTAAACAATCTTATTTTAATTTTGTCCGATCAATACTTTTTTTCCGTTAAAAGCAAATCCATAATGCCTGATTCTCTCTTTCGGAATACCAATAGCTAAAAGCTCTGTCTCATAATTCTGGTCTTTAATCTGCCGTAACGCTGACTGAACTGCCTGCTCCATCGTCTCCTTCTGCATGCGGTTACAGACTTTAAATTCAATGATGATAGCAGGATTCTGTCTGTAATCATGCGGAATCATCATGATATCATATCGACCAAATCCACTTTCTCTGTTTGATCGTATCTCATAAGATTCTGCCTGTTCTGCCATCAGTCCCAGAACAAACCCATGATAAAAGCGTTCTGGTTCTGTACTTTCACTATCTTCTTTTCCCACATCAAAATAGCTGAATGTTGTAAGAGAAATTTTATTCATATAATAATTCATGGCTTCCAGATCGCCCAGCATAAATGCTTTTATAAATCTTCCATAATCTGACTCTGACAGTTCAAACCATCCTCTGAACATTTCATTAAACATACCTGCTGTTTCCAGATTTGTAATGCAAAGCCGATACCAGGGTTTTAATATGATTCCTCGATATTCAACTGTCTCCGCCTTGAGATAACCACTTGCAAGCAACAGACTCCAGATTGCATTCTCATTATGATCCAGCTGCTCAAACACCATCTGTTCATCAAAGCTTACCAGTATCTCCTTACCATTTATCAGATCTTCCATTTTTTCTTTTATTTCTGCTGATGCCATACGTATCAGCTTTCCAATCAACGTATTGGAACTGGTTGATGCCCAGTAAGGTTTTATTTTCTTTTCTTTCAGATAATTGGTAATAGACCATGGATTATAAATATCGCGATGTTTTCCAAAAATAAAGCCATCGTACCACTGTCTGACTAACTCGCGATTTTTTTTCAGCCCAAAGTCATCTAACGCTGCAAATACTTCTTCTTCCGTAAATCCAAAACAATCAGCATACAGATCTGATGTCGTCGTCACCACCTGCAGATTATTCAGATCTGAAAATATACTCTCCTTGGATACTCTCGTAATACCTGTCATAACTGCCCGTTCCAGATATGGATTCGTCTTGAATGTTGCATTAAACAGACCTCTGACAAAATCTGTAAACTCCTGCCAGTAACCGTGAATATATGCTTCCTGCATAGGTGTATCATATTCATCCAGAAGAATGATTGTATTTTTCCGCCAGTAACGTGCCAGATACATACTCATATTGTTAAGTGCGGCTGCTGCTTCTGCATCTCCCATATACATAGTCACATTTACATATTCCCGCTTCTCATTTTCACTGAGTATATTTCCCTCCAGAAGATACCGATTTTCTTCATACACTCTCGTAATCTGTTGTTTAATCTGTATTTTTGCATCCTCAAGCTTTGCAGCTTTCACTGCTGCAAAGCTTAAAAATATCAGCGGCCAGGTTCCCTGCAATTCTCTGTATTTTTCTTCTTTCCAGATAAGAAGACCTTCAAACAGGTCCTGCCTTTCTGCGTATTTATTGGAAAAGAAACTCTCCAGCATACTCATATTCAATGTTTTTCCAAATCTGCGCGGACGGGTGATCAAAGTAATGTCATCTCCATTTTCCCACCAGGATTTTATAAAAAGAGATTTATCTACAAAAAAATAATCATTTTCTCTCAGGGATGCAAAATTCTGTTTTCCAATACTGATTACTTTTTCCATTCCTTTACCTGCTTTCTCATTCATTAGAAATGCCTTCTATCTGCTCCAAAATCCTTACCTGCGATGCTTCGCTGTATATTTCTCAAGCTCGATCTTAAAAACACGTGTCTTTTCCACATAAGCCGGGTTCATCTTCGGCTGCTTTACACCGTAATGCTCCAGGATATGGATAAGTGCGTTCTCTTTTTCCACACCAGAAACTTCTGATGCGGTTCCCTGTCCGATCACACTTGCGTATGCGTAGCTGGCTGTGCAGCCTTCCTCGCCTGTTGGTGGGATAAAACGGTGTTCACAGTCTGTTTCTACCGATACATGTGCATCCTTTTCCAGGATTTCATACTTGGTTCCTTCCTTTGCTCCGTGGAAAAACAGTGTAATCCTTTCATTCTCCATTTCATATCCATAGTTTACAGGAAGAATATACGGATATTCTCCATTATTCATTGCTATGCGGATCACCTGACCGTTCTCCAGGATCTGTCGGATTTCTTCTTTATCAGTCACTTCACGTTCTTTTCTTCTCATAAGATATGCTCCTGTTGCTTTTCTTTTATCATATCATATTTTACAGAACTTCTACATATCAAAAAACAAACATTCCGACAACTCACAATCTTATACAACAAAACCTCCCGGACAGCCACGCCCGGGAGGTTTTTTCATATCCAGATATTATCCTCTTTTTCCATGTTTCAGATCTTCCACGATCTCATTATATCTCTTTCTGTTCAGTCTGTAGAAGAACAGTACTACTGCTGTAACGATCCACAGGATTCCCGGAATCGTAGTAAAGGAATGCTTCATAATACTGAGCACTGCAGAGTTCTGAGCCTGGTTTGCCACATAACCGTATTTTCCGAGAAGCGCTGCAAGAAGTGCGGTTCCAATTGCCATTCCAATCTTATTTCCAAGAGATACAAATGCATACTGGAAACCATCATTTCGAAGTCCTGTTTTCCATTCACCATACTCTACACAATCAGGAATGATCGCATAGATTGCTGTATTGAATCCTGAGAAGAAGAACTGCGTAATTCCTGCCAGTCCATAAAATGCGACCGGAGATTCTTTTATATTAAAGAAATACATCGCAAGCATGGCAATTCCTGTAAGCAGTGCAAACATGGATGCTGTCCGTCCTTTATTATTCAGCTTACGGAATACCGGCTGGAAGCAGGCAGCTCCGATAATGGACGGAATGATAATGCACATAGAGTACGTTGTATAGTAAGAAGCATTTCCCTCTACATATGTAAAATAATAAAGGACATCTGCATTTCTTCCATAAAGGGTAAATCCGAAAAGGACCTGTCCTACCAGTGCCAGAAGATACGGCCGGTTCTGCATAACTGCCTTTATCTGTACTTTGATAGAGATTTTTTCCTTCTCCGGAATTGTCACCTGCTCTTTCGTCTTTGCAAAGCAGAAAATATGGCACGCTGCAAAAATACATCCGTAAATAATCGCTACCAGAAGATATCCTGTTTTCTGACTGCTGCTTCCCAGTTTTCCGATCAGCGGTACGGTAATAATGTTAATGATTCCGATCGCGATCATCGCAGACACAGAACGCGAAGTATTGATCTTCGCACGTTCATCAATATCCTGTGTCATCGCTCCACAGAGGGTTCCGTAAGGAATATTTACACATGTGTATCCCAGAACCAGCAGACAGTATGTGATCACCATATAAATGATCTTGGATGTATCTGACCAGTCCGGATGTGCCCAGAATGTCATTATCAAAAGGACTGCTGTAATAGGTGCCGCAATAAGCAGCCACGGACGGTACCGTCCCCATCTGGTTTTCGTCTTATCAGTAAGTCCTCCCACAATGGGATCGTTGATCGCATCCCAGAATCTTGAAAACAGCATCAGTGCAGAAACCGCTGTCATACTGATTCCAAACACATCCGTATAAAATATCATCAAAAAATTACTGACAAACATCCAGCTGAAATTACAGCCCACATCACCAAAACCATACGCGATCTTACTGATCAGCGGTACCTTTCCGTATCTGTCCTCGCTACCCATAACTCCTCCTGTTTTCCGTTTCTCCTCGTATACTACTTATAATATCTCTCCCGGACAGCCACATCCGGGAGAGCTCCTGTTAATGCCTTCCCTGCTGTTATTTCTCCTGTACGTTGATGATGACCTTCATCGTCGTCTCACGGTTAGCATCAATATACTGATAAGCCTTGAGGTAATCCTTGAATGCAAAGGTCTTGGAGATCAACGGTCTTAAGTGAACTTTGTCTGCATTTACAAGGTCAATGGCATCCACATAGTCGTCATGACGATACATCATAGTACTCTTGATATCCAGCTCATGGTCATTGGCAACAGCCAGGTCGATCGTTGCCATGTCTGCAAATACGGCTACCAGTACGATCACGCTTCCTTTTCTTGCGTATTTGATCGCCTGTCCCATGGTGATGTTGTTTCCGGCGCAGTCATAAATAACATCAGCCTTATCCGGTCCGAAAGCTTCCACCATTGCCTCTCCGAAATCTTTTTCCTTTGTGTTTACGCATACATCGATTCCGCATTCTTTCGCTTTCTCAAGACGAAGATCACTGACATCTGTGATCATAACCTTCGCTGCGCCCATTCCTTTCGCACTCTGTGCGACCAGGTTTCCGATCGGACCTGCACCAAGAACTGCAATGTTCATTCCCTTTACATCACCCATCTGCTTCACAGCATGAACTGCAACTGCCAGCGGCTCGATCATGGCACCTTCCTCATAGGACATATCCTCCGGGATCGGTGTAACCTTGGACGCATCTACTGCAAAAAATTCTGATGCAGTTCCTGTTGTCTGGAAGCCCATAACCTTCAGCTCTTCACAGAGATTATATTTGCCATGACGGCATGGATAACAGTGTCCGCAATATACCTGCGGCTCGATCGTCACCTTCTGTCCTACTTTAAATCCTGTGACATTTTTTCCCAGTTCTGTGATCTCACCGGACACCTCATGTCCCTGTGTTACCGGATATTTGGTAAAAGGATGCTTGCCATGATATACATGAATATCAGATCCGCAGATACCGATGTTCATGATCTTAACAAGAACCTGATCGTCTCCTACTTCCGGAACCGGTACCTCTCTGAAAATAATCTCTCCTGGATTTGTCATTACCTGCTGAATCATAATGTTTTTCCTCCTTGTTTTGTTATATATTATCTTTTATTAATTGTTTTATTAAAGTAATTACATTATTATTCTTTTGAGATGATTTGTCAATAGTGTTTCGTAGGATTCTACCTGTTGAACAAATATGCTTTATCGTTTTTATGCACTTTTTACTATTGTGCAGTTGACCGAACAAAAAAAGGACCCGCAAATACAGTCTTATCAACATCCACTGTATTTACAGGTCCTCAAAACTACAGACATACGATCTGTTTTATTTCTATATATTTTTTATAAGCTCGTTAAAAAAGTGCTTCGCTGCACCAACTGCTGATGCTTCCTTACGGTAGCTGCAGTTTTTCAGATATCGGATGTCCCGATCAAAACCATTGTATTCCATCACTTTTTCCCCAAGAGGCAGCATGTAATCAGCCAGATATCCACCGACTTCTCCACCAAGTATAATATCCATATCATAAGCCATCCTGAGATTGGAAATGAGGATTGCCAGATGATCCAGATATTCTGACCATTTTTCTGCGGCATCCGCTTCTCCCCTGAAAAGAACCTCCATAAACTGATCCAGATTTTCATAATTATCACCGGTCAGTGCACTGGCCGCACAGTAGGCATCCGCACATCCTTTCTTTCCACAGTAGCACTGTCTGCCACCTGGAACCAGGATCATATGACCGAATTCTCCCGCCTTCTGGTTCTGTCCGGCAAACAGTTTCCCTTCAATACAGAACGCACCGCCAAGCGTATTGTTTAATGACAGATAGATCGCATCTTTGTACTGGTGAATATCCTCCGCCATCATTGCTGCATTGGCATCATTCTCAAAATAAACCGGGCAGGAAAAAGCCTGCTCCAGGAAGCTTAAGCTGTAATTCTCAATCCGCAGTGCATGGGACTTCACAACAAGCTGCTGCTCCCGGCTGATGATACCCGGAATGGATATCCCGATTCCCAGAAGCTTATCCGGCTCTGCCATATCTGCAAGAAATTTTTTTACCAGGGAAGATAACTCCACACAGTAGGATGCTTCCGGAGAAAATTTCATTCTAACCCTCTGCTGTTTTTCGATCTCATATCCCATATTTACCAGAGCCATTCCCACATGATTGGCTGTGATCATAATTCCCAGAGCATAACGGTATCCTGGGTTGATTCCTATGCGCTTCGCCTTCCGTCCGCCTGTTGACGCATACTCACCGGTCTCCACCAGAACCCCGCTGCCGATCAGCTCATTTACATTGGAAAGAACCGTTGGCATACTCATGTTCAGATTCTTGGAGATCTCCACCTTTGAGGTATTCTGATTATTGATCACATAGCTGATGATCCTGGATCTTGTATTGTTTTTTTTCTCTGCTTTTGGCGACATATCGAACCTCTTTTATAAACTCTTTTATAAAAGAATGATAGCCTTTTCTGACTGGTTTGTAAAGCGTTTTTTATCCAGGCTCATTTATTCTCCATCACCAGAAAAGATACCATCAGATATTCCCGCTCATAGGCATCGTCCAGATCCAGTGAAAACAGCTCCACAATTTTTTTCAGTCGATAAACCAGTGTATTTTTGTGCACAAAAAGTCGCTTTGCTGTGAGAACACGATCTCGTTCACAGCGCAGATATTCTCTCAGGATTTTATAAAAGTCCGTGGATTTTTTACTGTCATATTCCCGCAGTCTTCCCAGAGCCGGATGGATGGCAAGTCGCCTGAGTGTGGAATCTCTGTATAACGCAGTCAAATCTGCAAGAGCACAGTCGTAGTAGTCCTCTGTTTTCTTTTCCCAGGCTTCTTTTGCCTGCTTGTACTGAATGCTCATGTTGCGGATTCCGGAAAAGGGATAGCTGCAATGTATCCGAAAGCCCAGTCTTTTCAACATATCCTGAAATTTTTCCGGATATGAAACCCCATATCGGTTCTCTGACTTTGCCGCTATCTGCTCCTGCACCGGGATTCCGCATACAATATTCCCGGGATTTCCATCAGGATCCTGACAGAACACAAGCTCAGGAAAATATCTGCAAAGCACCCACCTCTGGTATCCATAATTTCGTCCAACCAAATTTTCTCTTTCCAGTATAGCCACAATACAGGGTTGCTCCGGTTCCCAGCCCTGTATCTGATAAAACATGCGAAAGCCGTTTTCATCCAAATGTCTCCCCTGCAGAAAATCCCGGAACAGACTCTGGGCTACCGTTCCCTGCTGTCTTCCTGAATCATGTCCCGCCACAAGACAGAGTGCCTGCTTTAAGATCTGCGCCAGGTGCTTCTGATATTTATGAAATTTTTCCCTGCTGATGATAGTCAGCTGCCCTGTCAGCTGATGCTCACTGTTTTCCTGGCTGATCATCATGGACCATGGATATTCGCTTGCACATTTTTCATAAAAGATCTCACAGTTCCATTTTCCGGGCAATCTTTCCATATATTCCCCGTCCTGCATATTCACCAGCGAATCCACAGATAATGTGCCGATCTCCCAGAAATCATCCCAGTTCCGGTTTACACTTCCTTTCGGATACTGCCTGGAAAAAGCAGTCACCTGAAGGCTGGTATCTGTAAAAAACATTGGTCCGAAAATATCCCGGCATGCATCAATGATCTTCTGCTCCGGATTCGCCTGCTGAAAGGCTGCAAGCATCGTCTGCTCCCACTTCTGATAATAGACAAAAGCATCCATCACCATATCAAAAACATCCTCCATCTCCTCTGTCCGAAGACTGATCACATCTTTTCTGTGTACAAGCAGAACCTCCTTGGCCTGTGACCTTTCAAAAAAATCCCCTGTCCGTCCGATGTAAAGATAATCCGGATCCGGTGTCTTTTCATAAGAAAAAAGTCGGATTCCTGCTATGGTTAGTTCATTAGAAACAATCGTAGATACTGGTTCATATTTGCGTATCCACTGCTCGATAATGTCCATACTCAGTTTCATGCTATTTTTTTCGTCTGTGCAGACGAATTTCCTCCTTTTTTTCTTCTGATCTGTGTTTCTTCTGGATATATACGAAAAATAATTGTCTGATATAATTTAAGTATAGTTAAAATATACAAATAAATCAAGAAAGAGGTGTTCATTGTTATGGAAGATAGAAAGAATTTTGATGCAAGTTCCTCATGGTTTGCTACTAATGTCCGTGCATCCGAAAAAGATGCTCCTGCAGCCGAAAAATTTGCAAAACGTATCCATCTGGTAGAAGATGCCACCGCTTTAAAAGAGCCGGAACGTATCCCGATGTGTCCCATGTTCGGCGCTCTTCCCTATAACCTGGAAGGCTCCTCTTACAAAGCCGCCATGTATGATTTTCCGGCTGCCTCCGAAGCTCTGGTGAAATTTTATCAGGAATTTCAGCCTGACGCAGCCACACATACCGGCTTCACCAGCGGAAAAGCCAATGAGCTGGCACAGTCCACCATGATCGACTGGCCGGGCCGTCCCGGAACCAGCGTTCCTGATTTTTCCACACATCAGGTTATCGAGAACGAATATATGGATGACAGTGAATATCCCGAGCTTCTGAAGGATTTTACCGGTTTTATGCTACGTAAATATATTCCGAGAGCTTTTCCTGCACTGAAAGGTCTGGCTGATATCCGTTTCGTTCCATCCATCATTCTGAATACCACGCCGCTGGCTTCCCTTTATTCCAGGCAGGCACAGGAAGCTTTTTCTCTTCTCGCAAAGATCGGTGAAGAGGATGCCAAGGCTGCTGATGCTTCCAATGCCGTATCCAACCGCCTTGCTGATCTTGGCTTCCCACCAATGTTCACAGGTGCAGGCGAGGCACCGTTTGATATCATCGGTGATTACTACCGCGGAACTCTCGCAACGCTTACTGACCAGCTGGAATATCCGGATGAGCTGGAGGCAGCCTGTGATATGCTTGCCGATATCCAGATTGAATCCTGGCAGTATTTCCGCTTTGCACCGCTCCCTGTAAAACGTGTTTTCTTCCCACTTCACAAAGGAATGGACGGCTTTATGAGTCCGGAGCAGTATGAACGTATCTACTGGAAACCGCTTAAGAAATGTATGATGGCCCTGATCGATATGGGAGTTACTCCATATATTTATACAGAAGGCCGTTACAACACCCGTCTGGAACAGCTGGCTGATATACCGAAGGGCAAGGTCATCTATCATTTTGAGACAGCGGACATGGCCCGTGCAAAAAAGATCCTCGGCGGTACTGCTGCTATTTCCGGTAATCTTCCGATCTATATTCTGGAGCATGGTACCAGACAGCAGGTTATTGACGAGACCAAGAAGCTGATCGATATCTGTGCACCTGGCGGCGGATATATCTTTGACACCAACGCCTGCATCGACAATGCAAAACGCGAAAATCTGGAAGCAATGTTTGAGACACTGTATACATACGGACATAAATAAAAGGAGGCTTTTACCATGCTTACAATTCGTGAAAATTTTATGGAAACAATCAAAGGCGGCCATCCGGACCGTTTCGTGAAACAGTATGAATATCAGGAATGGATCAACGATCCTCTGTTTCCGATCTACTTCGGAAATATCATTCCCGGCGGTGAATGGGTCAATGGCTGGGGCGTAAAAAACAAATTCCCAGCTGGTGTTCCCGGACCGTTTCCATGCTGTGAAGGTGAAGACAAGGTCTGCAAGGATGTTGCACACTGGCGTGACTATGTAAAAGCCCCAAATCTTGTTCTTCCGCCCGAAGCATGGAAGGACTGCATCGAACAGGTTTCCCACATTGACCGTAAAGAGAAATTTGTCACTGCAAAGGTTTTCTGTGGTATTTTTGAAAAGCTTCATTATCTGATGGGTATGGAAGACGCTATGATCAATTTCTACGACGAGCCGGAGGCTATGCACGAACTGATCGACTATCTGACTGACTGGGAAATCACTCTTGCAGAAGAAACGATCAAATATGTTCATCCGGATGCCCTTTTCCACCACGATGACTGGGGCAGCCAGCGAAGCCTGTTTATCTCCAAGGAGATGTTTGATGAGTTTATTCTTCCTGCATACAAAAAGATCTACGGTTACTGGAAAGCACACGGTGTTGAGGTTATCATTCATCACTCTGATTCCTATGCTGCTGATCTCGTTCCTGAAATGATTGAAATGGGAATTGATGTTTTCCAGGGTGCCGTCGGAACTAATAATATTCCTGAGCTGATCCGGAAATACGGCGGTCAGATCACCATCATGGGCGGGCTTGATAACGGTATCTATGACCGTGCAGACTGGACCCGTGAAAAAGTCCGTGCAGGTCTTAAGGAGCTTCTGGAGGCATCCGGACCTCGCTATATCATTCCGGGACTTACCATGGGGGGTCCGGAAACTACTTATCCTGGTCTTTATGAGGCTGTATCTGAGATCGTCGGCGAGTTTGATAAGATTTATTTTCCATTATAATATAAAATATATTGAATCCTGACGGAAGAACTGGCATTTCGTAAACCCGGAATGTCGGTTCTTTTTCATTTGAAATACTGACATTTTTCGTATATATTTGTTAATTTTGTATCAATTATGTGCTTTTGTTTTTATTTTGTGTGTTTTTTTATTGCTTTATGCACAATTCAGACTTATAATAAAAGGTACAAAAAACACGTAAGATCCTACATGGAAATAAAATTCTGGAGGGAATATTATGAACGAAGAACTTTTTAACGAAGCGTCAAGATCCAATGTCCTTTCCAAGAAACTGATCGATCAGCTTCAGGAGAGCATGAGTTACAGCAGTATTTCCTTTGTGAACTGGACGATCGAAGTCCTGAAGCTGCTGAAAGCACGTATCGAACGTGGTGACAAGATCACTGATGAAGTGACCGGCAAGACCTATGATCTGCTTTCTTTCCATAAATTCGTGGAAGATAATTTTTCCGACTATATCACAGGTCAGGTATTTAATGTATCCTTCCGGGCACAGAAGGTATATTTTTCACTGGAGGCCTGTCCGGGCGGCTACAATCTTATCATGGCGGACGATGGCAACCAGAAGACCTACCGCTGGATCTCCAGCCTCAGCAAACGTTTCTCACTGGTAGAGATGATTGCCACAGGAATCGTTTATATCAAAGATACCCGTACCGATACCTATCAGCCATTTATTTCCGGAAGCGGTAAATATTGTAAATATGATAAAGAAACCGGTATGATCGTCGAATTGTAAGTCAACAAACAGTCAGGGGGAATTTGCTATATCAGCAGATTCCCCCTGTGTTTTCTCAGATCCTCTTCAAAAAATCAAACGGCTCCTCTTCATTCAGGAAATGCATCAGCATATAGGAGCATACGATCGCAACTCTCTCTTCTTTCAGAATCCTGCGGACTTCGTCTCTGTCCGCGATGACAACCTCGATTTCCTCGCTGTCCTCCTGTGCCGCTGCACTGATCTCACCGCTGGCATAGCCGTAAACAGTTGCACAGGACTCATCTGTCATTCCGATCGTCGTAAAGTACGGCTTCTCAAAAGCCTCATCAACCTTCAGCGGATCAAGCTTCAGTCCTGTTTCCTCAAAAAGCTCCCGCACTGCACTCTCATGAAAATCCTCGCCCGGCTCCACCAGGCCTGCCGGAAATTCATAAATATATCCCCCTATCGTGTAGCGGTACTGACGGATCAGAACTACTTTATCATGATTCTCACCGTAAACACTGTAGATGATCACGCCATCCGGGTGATTCTCCCTTGTAGAAAGCTTCATATCTTCTACACTCTTCGCTCTGGAAGCCACAAAATAAGAAACCGGTGTGTTATGTACACTGGTCGCATCCACCCCGTAAAGATTCACGAATTTATTGTCTGTAAGTTTTTTTACACTGTTGATCTTACCCATCTTAAAAAAGCTCCTTCCGAAATATTTTCTGCTGAAATTTCATAAAAACATTGTAGCCCATCTCAGAAGAAAGGTCAATTTTATGCTTTCACTCATCTGAAAAAAATGTTATACTCAACGTACAATTACACTTTGACAGCCTTTCTGCTTCTGCAAAAATGCTGTCTTTTATTACGCAATATCTACTAAGAAAGAAGGAAAAAAATTGAAAAACCAGACAACTGCCACTCAGGCTGGGAATCCCCTGGGAACAGCTCCCGTAGGCAGCCTGATCGCAAAATTCGCCATTCCCGCGATCATCAGTATGCTGGTCAGTGCCCTTTATAATATTGTCGATCAGATTTTTATCGGGCAGGGGGTGGGAATGCTTGGAAATGCGGCTACCAATATCGCTTTTCCGGTAACGATCATCTCCACAGCGGCAGCACTTCTCCTTGGTATCGGAAGTGCCTCCAATTATAACCTGGAAATGGGTGCAGGCCATGAAAAAAAAGCCAGCTCTATCGCAGGAACCGGACTTTCCTCACTGGTGCTCTTCGGCGCAGTGATCGCAATGATCGTTCTTCTGTTCCTGAAGCCACTGCTCACTTTTTTTGGCGGAACGCCGGATGTAATGCCATATGCCATTGACTATATGGGAATCACAGCCATCGGTCTCCCGTTTTATGTTCTGAGTACCGGCGGCAATCATCTGGTCCGTGCAGACCGAAGCCCCACATACTCCATGACCTGTACACTGATCGGTGCCATTATCAATACGATCCTGGATCCACTTTTTATCTTCGGATTCGGGTGGGGCATCAAGGGCGCTGCATGGGCAACCGTGATCGGACAGATGGTTTCCGGATTACTGGTCATCTTCTATTTCGCAAGACTGCGAAAAATGTATCTTGACCGTTCCATGCTGATCCCCCAAATGCAAAATCTGTCCATGATCTTTTCCCTGGGACTTGCGGCATGTATCAATCAGATCGCCATGGCTGCCGTCCAGATCGTCATGAACAATATCCTTCGTCATTATGGCGCAGCTTCTGTTTATGGAAGTGATATTCCCATCGCCTGCGTTGGTATCATCTCAAAAGTCAACCAGGTATTCATGGCTATCTGTATCGGAATATCGCAGGGTTCCCAGCCCATCTGGGGCTTTAACTACGGTGCCGAAAATTACAGCCGTGTACGTCAGACATATCGCTATTCTGTGACCTTATGTACTGTGATCGCAACGATATTTTTTATCTGCTTCCAGTTTTTCCCACATCAGATCGTAAGCATCTTCGGAAACGGAAGCGACCTGTACTTCCAGTTTGCAGAACGTTATCTCAAGATCTTCATGCTGATGACCTTTGCCAACGGTATCCAGCCTATGTCCTCCGGATTCTTTACCTCCATCGGTAAGGCAAAGCTGGGTATTGTCATGTCCCTCACAAGACAGGTGATCTTCCTGCTGCCGCTGATCATCATCTTCCCGCTTTTCATGGGAATCGACGGTGTCATGTACGCAGGTCCGATCGCAGATACTGCTGCTTTCGTACTTGCAGTTATTTTTGCCAGAAGAGAGCTCGGCATTATGAAAAATGCCGAAAGAGCTGCATAGCAATACAACAAGCCGTATAAAACAAAAGTGCCATGTAACCTTGCTGCCAGATGGCAGCTACCAGTTACATGGCACTTTTGCTTTATTTATTTTATCAGTCACCCTTCAGCACAACACGGATCTTCTTGTAGATCACAAATACGATCAGGGAGGTTACTGCATACTTGAAGATATTAAACGGTGCAATGATCAGCAGCGCAAATGTAAGCAATCCGTTTACAGAGCTGTGTACAGCACTTCCCATCTGGATAAAGGTCTCGATCGGCATTCCAAAAGCCTTACCATAGGCCGGAAGCAATACGAATGCATTGATAAAGCATGCAAGAATTGATGTCAGGATCGTTCCCACTGCCATACCTGCAACTGCATGTGCTCTGCTCTTCTTATGACGGAAACGGTAGATCAGTCCTGCCGGCACTACATAAGCACATCCAAAAAGGAAGTTGGCCACATCACCGACACCTGCTGTCATGGTTCCCTTAGTCACAAGATGTACGAGAATCTTCACAAGCTCAATGAGAATACCTGCCACCGGTCCCATGGCAAAAGTTCCTACCATAACCGGCACCTCGGAAAAGTCAAGCTGATAAAAAGACGGCGCAAGGAACGGAATCGGAAATTCCAGATTCATTAATACTCCTGCGACAGCACCAAGCATAGCTACCTGGGCAATCGTCCTTGTTCTGCTCCTTTCCATGGCATTTCCTCTCTGTAATACCTGTTCACTCATAATTCTCTCTCCTTCTTTCGAAATATTCCAAAGAAAATTTCTACAAGAAATCTTTATGCCGGAAAAATATTTCCTGACATAAAAAGCCCCGGGAACTTCTTCCCGGGGTATTGATCACGTTTAAAAATACTGCGCGTTCTTCTCTCATCCAGACTTTACTGTCGGTCCTGGAATTTCACCAGATCAGCCGCCGAAGCGGGTCGCGGACTATACCGCCGGTAGGGAATTGCACCCTGCCCCGAAGAAATTTTCTTTTCTGTGGTCATTATAACGCACTTATTCAGTAATTACAACCCTATTTTTTCATAAGCACCGGTGCCTTGAGAAGTCCTGTTGGTTTCAGCTGGTATTCATACGCCCAGAGATCACCGGTTGTTCTCCATGCGTTTGGTCCGTACCAGTCCTCTTTCTGATCGCAGTTATGCAGAGTTCCGAAAGTGTTCACTCTGTTTCCGAACACAGTCAGCTCCAGCTCATGCTCGCCGGCTTCCAGCTCTCCGAGAGATAATTCATACGGAGAAAACGCAATGTAACCGGCTTCCTTTCCATCAACGGAAGCCTTGAGAACCGGTGCTCGGAACATGTTTTCGCGCACTGTCACCTCGCCGCCGGTGCTGACAAACGGAATCTTATAAGTCACATTTCCACCGTAGAACGGATAGCCCTGTGCTGTGAGATCACTGAATGCAGCCTTATGCTGCACTTCTCCAAACACCTGATCCCGTCCCACAACCTTCACGGAAAATTCTCCCAGAAGGAACATTGCTTCAATATTTACCTTGGAATTATAAGGAATCTCCACGATCAGCTCATGCTCACCTGCTTCCATATCCGGCATTGGAACTTTGCGGATGCAGTGATCCACATACCAGCCTTCTGCCTTGTTTTCCACAGTTTTCTCATCCAAGAAGATCTTCGTCTTCTCATCATTCTCCATAGCCAGGAAAGTTCCTTTCAGATCTGCTTCTGTATGAATGTGGAATTTAAGAGACAGTGTATGCTCAAATCCTTCCACCTTATCATTGGTCCATGGCTGTGCAAAAGCCTCCATACGGAGCGGATAACCAAGCTTTTCACGGAAACGGTTATCAATACGCAGGATCTCTTCCTCCGGCTTCCATTCACCTCCGTCAAAAGCATACTCTGCAAGATCCAGAATACTTACATTCGGTTCGCTTCGTACGATCTCCACCTGATCAGAAATCGGAAGCTCATATCCGAAACCTGATACTTCGCATGCACCGGCAGAACAGCTCTTTCTCTCTAAAATAAGTTTCTTCACTTCTGCTTCTGTCAGAGGTTCCAGCCAGAGAAGCAGGCTGTCATGGTCGAACATGCTGCGTTTCAGAACAGTGTCCCCTTTATGGTACTTTGCTGTCACCGGATAGATTTTTCCGGTCATGGCATCATATACCGTTACTTTCCATAAACCACGAATCTGGATACGAAGCTTCTCTTCTCTTGGAAGATCCTGATTTTTCTTACGCTCCTGCAGCTCATTGATCACAATGCAGGCATCTGAAACCTTCTCTGTACGGTTCACATGACACAGGAACAGCCAGCGGTTCTCCCCTTCCTCACGCATCTGATAGATCAGATTTGTGGATGGTTTTCCATCTGCCTCCAGAATCTCGATATCTCTTGCAGCTTTTACAGCTTCCAGAAGACGATACTTGCTGAATGCTACTGTCTCGCATTTTTCTGCCAGCTTCGTTCCCCGGTCAGACGGATAGGCATCTGCATATTTCGGAAGCTGTCCCGCAAAGATCACGCGGCCGCCTCTTGCCTTAAATTTCTCCAGGATCTCCAGTGTGGAGTTTCTAAGTGTCAGACAATTAGGAACAAGCACCGTGTCATATTTCATAGCTCCGACCTTCAGAAGCTTCTCATCCTTCTGTCCCTTATTCAGGTCCGGAAGCAGAGATTCTGAGATAAAATCAAAATCCACTGTCCCATAAAGCAGCCAGTCGATCATGTGAATAAAGTTCTCATCCATCTCCTCACGGATCGGTGCTGTCTGCTCCTTCGGTCCCCAGAAAAGCCAATAGGACTCTACCGGATGGATCACAGCAAGCTTCACATGCGGAATACCTCTTGTCAGTGCTGTATTCACTCTGGCAAAATAATTCTCCACAAGAGGATATTCTTTATACCATGGTGACTGATAACTGATGGATGCCGGATAATCTCGCTTCGCCTCACCGGCCATGGAAGTCCAGGTCAGATGCGGAACACGGACGGTTACACCAAGTGCTGCCTGCCAGTCACCCTGAAGCTTATGTCCACGGAAATCAAAATCCCAGTTTGTAACTCCATAGAGCTCGCTGGTCATGGCCTCTCTTCCAAACTGATGAACCGCGCTTTCTGCCTGTTTCGCGGTAGAAAGCTCTCTTCTGTCACAGAGCATGTCGATTCCCGGAATCTCAAAAGAACGATAAGAACGCATCGCCTCACCAAGTGCTGCTGTCTGTGTCTCCAGAGTCGGCTCTTCCATCATATGTCCGGTCAGTGCAATTCCATGCTCCTTGCACCATCCACCGATGGTATCTGCAAAAGCATCTGCGAAACGCTCTGCAATATGGTCATGATACTCATATCGAATCCGGGAAACTGCTTCTCCCGGTAGCTCCCAGAACAGCTCCGGCAGATGTTCAAGCAGACTGTGTCCGTATGCAGCCTGAAAGGTTTCATCCAGATCATCCGTATACGGAATCGTCACATCCTTTTTCTCTTCTGCAAAATCCAGGCATTCTTTATGAGAAAACTGCGGTTCGTCTGTAAAGATCGCAGGAACTGTTTTTCCGAATTCCTCTCCCAGATTTTCAAAATATTTTTCATGTGTCACCTGAATAAAACGCTTTACAGCCTCTTTGTCCAGGGTATTCAGATACGCTTCGTTATTGAACCACGGATTGTCACCGGACACCTCAAGATATGCAAACCACTCCGCAAATCCATCTTTCAGCTGTGCATCCTCGCTGATCTTTTCATACTCGGCCAGATACCCGCCCTCAAGACGCACCTGATATCTTCCGAGAAAAGTTCTCTCGTTGCTTCTTACCGCCTGTCCGGAAGAACGCAGCTCGCTGTTTTCGATCTTTTTTCCCTCCTGGCGTTCCGGTGTAAAAAGAAGAAAACGGATCCTGTATTTATGATCTTTCGTTACCAGTCCGCCGCCTGCTCCTGACGGCCAGCGATCTTCATCATAAAGCCAGGTGAGCATATCTTTTTCCCTGCTCTGTTTCCAGGCATACTTCACCAGATTCAGAAATTCCTCGCTCATATATGGGTTGTCCATTCCTGTACGGCAGTGAATATGTCCGCCGCCCATTCCCATGGCCTTTAATGCCTCCAGTGTATTGTCGATCTCCGCCTCTGTCATTTTGCAGTTCCATGCCCAGAACGGTGCTGCCCGGTACTCGCTTCCCGGATTCTGAAATTTCTCCTCTGTCAGTTTTTCCCCATTATGGTACAGCATACCTTTGCCCTCCATTTTTTATATTGTTTCAATTGTTTCTTTTTCCACGTATTCTGACGGCCTTACTCCTGTATAGGAATAAAAAATCCGGCTGAAATAAAACTGATCTTTATAACCTACCTGCTCTGCTACATCCTTTACATACATCTTTTCCTCACGGAGAAGAAGCTTTTTCGCCTTTTCCATTCGAAGCGCGGTAAGATACGTATTAAATGACGCATCCTCATACTTGCGGAAAAGCCGGCTTAAATATGTCTGTGAAACACCTACAGCCTTGCTCACACTGTGCAGGGAAAGCTGTTCCGACATATGCTTTTGGATATATTTTTTCACACTCTCAAAATATTCCTCTGTATCTGTTTTCTGCGCAGAAGCCGTCTCCTCATGCACATCCTTAAAGAAAATATCAGATATCCCGCTGCAAAGCTGCTCCACATTTTCTGCTGTAGAGAAAATGTCATCCATAAGAAATTCTGTCTCACGGTAATCCCAGTTTCCGGCATCGTAGCGTTGGAGCAGATAACCGATCTGCCGAACACGTCCTTCGATCCAGAGCTGGGTATGTTCTTCTTTTACCCATTTGCGGATCAGTTCCTCCGTTTTTTTCTGGAGACGGTCATACTTCTGTTTTCCTGCAAGATATTCCAGCTCTTCCAGATACTCATAATCTCTGCCGGGCGCCCCTGTACTCTGTCCTCCATCTGTCTCTTCAATGATCAGAGTCTGATTTTTTCCCAGAATGATTGAGGCGTCCAGCTTACGGTAAAGCTCCCGGACCATTTCTCCGATCTGACCCACAGGAACAGATTTTCGGCGGATGATGGTAGTAACATACGCAGCTTCCGGCTGCTCCTTTCCAATACGTCTGCGGATCATCTGTTCATAATCCACATCACTGACGATCTCGCCCGGACAGAGATATAAGGTCTCCTGTGTGTCACGGCCATAAGCCAGTATCATCTCATTGATATCCGAAAAGATCTCTTTTCTTCCGCGCTCCCCATAGCGGCTTGGAAGTCCGTTCAGCCTGACGATCGCCCCGTAGTAATTTTCCGACTGAAAGTATCTTCTGAGAGCTTTTTCATCTACAGGAAGCTCATTTACCATCCTGTGCATAAGAACGTTCCGTTCCTTGTAATATTTCTGTCTCAGCTTCTCTTCAATCTTTTTGATCAGCTTGGCAAACTCTGACGGCACGATCGGTTTCAGGATATAATCACACACCCCAAATGCGATAGCCTGCTTCGCATATTCAAATTCCTGATATCCGCTGACTATCACACTGAGCACTTCCGGATAACGTTTCTTTGTCTCTTCTACAAGCTTCAGTCCATTCATCACCGGCATCTGGATATCTGTGATCAGAACATCCGGTTCTCCTTTTTTCTCCATCAGTTCCAGTGCTTCCTCACCGTCATAGGCAGTTCCCATGATATCAAAATTACTGTATTTTCGTTTTATAATGTTGACGATCAGACTGGCTGCCATCGGCTCATCATCAACAATCATCACCTGATACATCGGCTTCATCCTCCTTTTCCGATACCCCTATGATGACACTTAATCCCTCTTCAAGGTTTCGTATCCGGAATACTGCTCTTCCATTGTACACAAGAAACATTCTTGCATAGGTATTCGCCAGCCCCATACCTCCGATTTCCAATTCTATACTGCTTCCTCTGGACATGATCTTTTTCCGGATTTTTCTCATTTTTTTGTTTAACTCTTCACGCACTTCTTCCGTGGTACCCTGTCCGTTATCCCGGACTTCAAAGTACCAGCCTGTTTCATCTCTCCAGCCATGTACGTAAATTTTCATGATATTTTTGCTGTTATTATATCCGTGCTGTATGCTGTTCTCTACCAGCTGCTGCAGCACAATTTTGGGAAGCTGCTCCTGTTTTACGGATTCCTCACAATCCACTTCCACTTCCAACCGATGTTCATATCTGGATTTCAGCAGAAAAATATAACGTTCAAGATACTCCAGCTCCTTTTCTACTGTTGCATATCTCTCCTTTGTGTTCGTGGAATACCTGAGCATAGCTGCCAGACAGCCGCAGATCTCGCAGATTTCCTCATCACCGTCCATAATGCCTCTGCTTGATATTACATTGAGCACATTGTAAAGAAAATGTGGATTGACCTGCGCCTGCAGGGTATCGAACTGTGCCTGAAGCTGAAGCAATGACATTCGTCTTTCTTTTACAATGGATTCGTTCAGTCTGTGCATCAGATTCTGGTATGCGATTCCTACTGCCTGAACCTCATCATCTGTATTCGGTACCACAAGCTCTGCATCCATATTCTCGATTCCTGTATTTTCCATCTGATCCTTTAACACAGTCAACGGCCTGGAAAGCTTGCTGGCAATAAAGATTACCACTCCCATGGAGATCACAAAGCAGCCTATAGCCATTCCCAGAGCGATCATCACAGCCTCTTTCATCCCCGCAATGATCTCTGTTTTTTCCTCCAGGGCAACCACACGAATCCCATAATTATCGGATATCTCTGATGCTGATGCCCACATGCTTGTGTCTGAAGAAACGGTAATAGAATCCATTTTTGTTACTTCCGGATGTTTTTTTATATAGCTTACCAGATCATCGGTCAGGCCCTCGGACTGATACAAGATTTCTCCTCCCGGAAGAAATGCCACAACTTTAATATCGGAATCCGGAATCTCAAATATATCCTTCAGTTCATCCGTAGCATACTGAACTTCAATATATCCGAAATCTCCACCCTGAACTTTTCTTGCCAGGGAAAAAACTTCCTCGCTTTCCCTGATTCCCCAGCCATCCATATGTGGTGCTATCAGGATCGGTTTACCATGCATTCTGGTTGCTGAATTCAGCCATTTGATGTCGGATATATTCCTTGCCTTATTGGTAAGCTTGGAACCGGTATTTGTACTGGATGCCACATCTCCGAACTCATTAAAAATGATCACCCTGTAAAAATTACTGTCGATATAGTACATGGCAAGTCCTATATTTAAGGTATCCAGAAGATCATTATGTTTTATCGTTTTACCAAATCCATAATTGCCTTTTTCATAATATTTCGGCAATGTTTTCATTGCATTGAGCATATCCTGTTCTGACAGGATATAATCTGTCACATGCTTCATGGAATCTACTGTAAAATCAACATTAGCAGCTGTCTGCCTGGAATAGAATTTCAGGCTTTGAGCTGCTTTTTCAGATAGCCTTTTTGAATTATAGTTATAGCAGACTATACCCAGGATTGCCGATATAAAAAATATTACAATGGAAAAACCCAAAATCAGTTTTGTGCGAAATTTCATAAACACACCTCATATATTTTTATTTGCCAAAACAGATACCCTGCCGTCACAGCAGAGTATCTGTTTTCTTTTATCTGCATGGCATGTCTGGCGGATAAAACCATCCTTATCCACTGCTTGCTTATCATAACCGAATAACTGCTTCGCAGTTGATTCAATTATGATAATACCACACAAATCCGATTTTGCATATTTGGCATCAACCTTTGACAGCTCCGGCTACCATACCGTCTACGATCTTCTTGTTGAAAAACAGGAAGAGGATCAGCATCGGGATAGTGATTATCAGTACATCTGCAAACAGCAGGTTATAAGAACTGGAATATCTGCCCATAAAGTTATAAAGAGTAAGCTGAACTGTTACATTATCATTTCCCGGAAGGAAGTACAGCGGGTTAGTAAAATCGTTGAAAATTGTTACCGCATTCAGGATGATAATTGTGGATGTAACCGGTTTCAGAAGAGGGAAAATAATCTTTACAAACAGATTGCTTTTTGTACATCCGTCGATGTATCCTGCCTCCTCAAGCTCTACAGGAATTGTATTCATAAAACCTTTGTAAAGCATGATGGTAAACGGAATCTGAAGTGCTGTCTCAACCATGATCATACCAAACATGGTTTTGTAAATGTGAAGTCCCTGCATAATCCAGATTGTAGGAAGGATTGCAGGAGGAATCATAAGACCTGTCATAACAAGTGTATCCACGATCTTTACAGGTCTGTCAGATCTTCTCTGAAGAACATAGCCTGCCATGGATCCTACAATGATAAGCACGATCAGGGATCCTATCGTAAGGATAATACTGTTCTTAAATGCTGTGATGATCTGATAATTATTTGCGGAAAATACTTCTTTGAAGTTGCTCCACATCCACTCAGTCGGAAGGGAAAGTCTCAGAAGGTTTGCTTCTTTTCTGTCCTTCAGTGCATTGATCAGCATGAAGAGAAACGGTACTGCAAAAATGAGAATACCGAAAACACATCCAAGGATGTCTCCTAATAATGTAAGTCTTTTCTGTTTTTTCATTTTAGTTGTACACCTCCCTGCTGTTAAGGAATTTCTGAAGCGGGAATGCGATGATCGCAATTACCGCAAACATGATAACGTTTCCTGCTGTAGACAGACCGAAGAATCCTGCTGCGTACTGTTTGTAAACAACGGATGCAAGTACGTCTGTTGCAAATCCAGGACCACCCTTTGTCATAGCCCAGATCAGGTCAAAGCAGCGAAGTCCGCCGATCAGGGAAAGTGTGATAATGGTATTTGTTGAAGAACGAACCAGTGGCATTACGATGTTTCGAATAGTCTGCCAACGGGTTGCACCGTCGATAGAAGCAGCTTCATAATAGCTGGAATCAATAGATGTGATACCGGCAATAAAGATTACTGTGGAAATGCTGACACCTTTCCATACATCAACCGCAATTACGGAAAACAGGGCAAGATGTGTATCACCCAGCCAGTTAGGTCCGGAAATTCCAATAGCTGCAAGAACTGTGTTGAAAAGTCCCTTGCTCGGATGCATCAGTGCCTTAAAAATAATACCGATTGCTACTGCACTGACAAGGTTTGGGAAAAACACAAGAGATCTTAAGAAATCTTTTGTCTTGATCTTACTTGTCAGGAACAATGCGATAAAGAATGCAATGATTACCTTCAGTCCACTTGTAAGGACTGCATAGATCAACGTATTTTTTACAGATATACTTAAGGAGTTTTCACTGAAGAATGTTTTATAGTTATCAAGGCCGCAGAATGTAAATGATTTCAGATCCCATACAGTTAAGCTGAAAAACAGTGATGTCACCATCGGGATGATGAAGAAGATCACAAAAATCAGTACTGCCGGAAGAAGAAACCATAAACTGTATATTTTCTTTTTGTTCATGCTTCATTTCCTTTCCGATTTCCAGATGTCTGGCTGACATTAAAGCCGGCCGCCTGTGTTTCAGGCGGCC